>DATKAL010000415.1:0-5625 GCA_035498135.1 Anaeromyxobacter sp. | reverse complement strand
CCATCTAGCGCCCCCCGCCGCCCGCGCCCGGCGCGGCCAGCTCCTCGGGGGTGAGCTCCCGGAGCCCGCTCTGGTCGACGGTGAGGAAGAAGAGCTCCTTGTCCGGCGTGCGCCTCGGCCCCATGGTGATGTCGCCGGTGGCCCCCTTGAACCCCTTCACCGCCGCGAGCCCGTCGCGGAGCGCCTCCCGGGTGGCCGCCTTCCTCCGGACCAGGACCTCGCGCGCCATCCCGGCGGCGTCGAAGGCGCTCGCCTCCAGGATCCCCGGCGGATCCTTCCGGTCGGGGAACTTCTTCGCGTACGCCTCGACGAAGGCCTTGGTGCCGGCCCGGGAGGAGCCGGCGAAGAAGCCGTCCACGAAGACGGCGCAGCGGACGTGCCGCCCCGCGCCGCCCGGGCCGGTCTCGAACAGGGACGGGTCCCCGCCCCAGCCGTTCGTCCCGAGGAGCTGCACCGGCTTGAGCTCGGTCCGCCCGGTGGTCTTCTTGATCCGCTCCACCTCGTCGGGCAGGCAGGTCTGGGTGACCACGTCCTCGACCGCCAGGGCGGGGGCGATGAGCTTCACGTTCCGCGAGAAGTCGGGGATGAAGACCGCGTCGAAGTCGGTGATGGGATCGAGCCGCTCGCGGGCCTTCTCCACCGCCTTGTGCCGGCGGAAGGGGTCCTTCTCCTTCTGGCCGATCTCCTTCAGCTCCTCCTGGAAGTCGGTCCGCTCGTCCAGGTAGAGCTTGCCCACCATGTCCTTCACCAGCGGGGTGAAGGTGGTCCGGTCGGGGGCGTAGCTCTCCGCCGCCCGGATCTCCCCTCCCCGGGCCTCGACCTCGTCCCAGAAGGCGTTGGCGAGGTCCACGCCGTAGGCGATCTGCGGGTACATGATGGCGAAGCGGGTCATCCCCCGCCGCCCCATGGCGAAGTCGGCGAGGGCCTTCGCCTGGGCCGAGGCGGTGAGCATGTTCTGGAAGACGTGCGGGCCCGCGTCGGTCAGCCCCTCGAGCTTGGAGAGGGAGAGGAGCGGGACATGGAGCTCCTCGGCGGTGGCGGCGGCGCGCTCCGCCTCGGCGTTCACCACCCCGCCGAGCACCCCGATCGCCCCCTCCTCCAGGACCAGCGCCTGGATGGCGGCCGCCGCGCCGTCCGGCTCGCCGCGCGTGTCGCGCACCGCGGTGCGGAGCCCCGAGCCCTCCAGGGCGAGGCCGACCGCGTCCACGATCGCCTCGCCCCAGCGCCGGTAGTTCCCGGTGAGCGGGACCGCCAGGCCGATCACGTTCGGCCGCACGAAGGTGAGCCGCGCGATCCGGTCGCCGATCGCCTTGGCCTCGGCGGCGTAGGCGCCGTCCGGCCAGCGAAGGACCACCTCCCGCGCCGCCTCCAGGGCGCGCGGGTAGTCGCGCAGGTGGAGGTGGATGCGAGCCAGCTTCATGGCCAGCGCCTCCTGCACCGGGGCGTCCCCGGGGAGGGCCTCGCGGAGCTTCGCCACGTCGAGGAAGGTGAGCCGGTCCACCGCCTCCGCCGCCCGGCGGAGCGCCTCGGCCCTCGCCTCCCCGCTCGCCTGCGCCGCCACCTCCGAGCGCCAGCGGACCTCCTCCGGGAGGGCGCCGGCGGCCGCCGCCGCCTCGGCGGCGCGGGTGGCCGCGTCCCGTCGGGCCGCCTCGGAGAGGTGCGGGTAGAGCGAGTCGATGGTGAGGAGCCCGTCGCGGGCCCGCCCCTGGTCGATCTCCGCCAGGGCCAGGGCGTACTTCGCCTCGTTGGCCCGCGGGTAGAGGGGGTAGTCGGTGAGCAGCCGGGCGAGATCCTGGGCGGCCTTCTCCGGACGGCGGACCGCGGCCCAGCGATCGGCGGCCTCGTGGAGGGCCTCGGCCGCGGCGGGCACGCCCTGGTAGCGGGCGGCGAAGGCCTCGAGCCGGGCGGCCGCCTCGGGCGCGGGGAGGGCCGCCAGCTGGCCGCGAAGCGTGGCCAGGTCGCGGCGGGCGAGGTCGTCGGCCTCCGACGCCGGCATCGACTGGCCGTTCACGACCACCACCCGGTTGGGACAGGCGGTCAGGGCGAGGAGGAGGACGGCGAGGAGCCGGGGCGCGGAGCGGGTCATGGGGTCCCGGGGATCTACAGCGGAAGCGCCTCCGGCCGCTACCGGCGCTTCTCGCGGAGGAGGTCGCCCACCTTCTCCCAGAACGAGCGCGCCTGCGGGTGGGTCTCCTCGCCGGCGAGGGCGGCGAACCTCTCCAGGAGCTCCTTCTGCTCGCGGGTGAGGTGGGTGGGCGTCTCCACCGCCACGCGGACGTGCTGATCCCCGCGCCCGCCCCCCTGGAGCGAGGGCACCCCGAGCCCCTTCAGGCGGAAGACCCGGCCGCTCTGCGTGCCGGCCGGGATCTTGAGCCGGGTCGGGCCGTCGAGGGTGGGGACGTCGATGCTCGCCCCGAGCGCCGCCTGGGCGAAGGAGATGGGCATCTCGCAGAGGACCTCGGTGTCCTCGCGCCGGAAGATGGGGTGCTCGCGCACCTGGAGGACCACGTACAGATCGCCGGGGGAGCCGCCGGCCGGCCCGGGCTCTCCCTCTCCGCCCAGCTTGAGGCGCGTACCGGTGTCGACGCCCGGCGGCACGCGCACCTCGACGGTGGCCTCCTCGCGCCGCGCCCCCGCGCCGCCGCAGGTGGGGCACTTGTCGACGATCACCCGGCCGGAGCCGTTGCAGTGGTGGCAGGTGCGGGCGATGGAGAAGAAGCCCTGGGTGAGGCGGATCTCGCCCGCGCCGCCGCAGGTGGGGCAGGGGCGCGGCCCGGTCCCCGGCTTCGCCCCCGAGCCGCGGCAGGTCTCGCAGGGCTTGGGACGGGGGATGGTGATCCGGGCGGTGGTGCCGAAGGCCGCCTCCTCGAAGGCGATCTCCAGATGGTAGCGCAGGTCCGAGCCGCGGGTGCGGGTCCGGCCTCGCCCCCGGCCGCCGCCGAACATCTCGCCGAAGATGTCCCCGAAGATGTCGTTGATGGTGGCGGCGCCCTGCCCGAAGCCGAAGTCCTCGAACCCCTGGCCGTTGGCGTGGCCGAACCGGTCGTAGCGCGCCCGCTTCTCGGGATCGGAGAGGACCTGGTAGGCCTCCGAGGCCTCCTTGAACTTCTCCTCGGCGTCCTTGGAGCCGGCGTTCTTGTCGGGGTGGTACTGGTGGGCGAGCTTGCGGTAGGCGGTCTTGAGCGCCGGGGCGTCCGCGTCCCGCCCCACGCCGAGGACCTCGTAGTAGTCGCGCTTTTCCAATGGATCCCCGGTGGGTTAGCGCCAGGCCTGGCTCTCCGCCTCGGAATATAACGCAGCGGAGTCGCTTGACAATTCGAGCCGGGAAGGACGGCTTGGCGGCGCGGGGGGTGAGCGGACGCCGCTAGGTCGTCCCACCCTGCTGCGCGTAGATCGCGTCGGCGATCCGGTAGGCGGAGCCCTCGAGGCGGGCGAGCGCCTCCTTGATCGGGGCGGGGTCGGTCCCGGGGAGGACCGCCTTCAGCGCCTCGAGGTCGGCCCGGATCTCGGAGAGGTCGTCGGGCTTCAGGGCGCTCGAGTACTCCTCGAGGCTCTTCTCGGTGGTGTAGATGAGCCCCTCGGCGTTGTTCTTCAGATCGGCGAGCTCCTTCTTCACCTTGTCGTCGGCCCGGTTCGCGTCCGCCTCCTTGATCATCCGCTGGATCTCCTCCTCGGAGAGGCCGGAGGAGGCGGTGATCCGGATCTGCTGCACCTTGCCGGTGCCCAGGTCCTTGGCGGAGACGTGGACGATCCCGTTGGCGTCGATGTCGAAGGTGACCTCGATCTGGGGGACGCCGCGGGGCGCGGGGGGGATGCCCACCAGCTCGAAGCGCCCCAGGGTCTTGTTGTCGGCGGCCATCTCGCGCTCGCCCTGGAGCACGTGGACCGACACGAGCGGCTGGTTGTCGACCGCGGTGGAGAAGACCTGCGACTTCTTGCAGGGGACGGTGGTGTTCTTCTCGATGATCTTGGTGAAGACGCCGCCGGCGGTCTCGACGCCCAGGCTGAGGGGGGTGACGTCGAGGAGGAGGACGTCCTTCACCTCCCCCTTCATCACGCCGCCCTGGATGGCGGCCCCGACCGCCACCACCTCGTCCGGGTTCACGCCCTTGTGCGGCTCCTTGCCGAAGAAGCGCTTCACCACCTCCTGGACCTTCGGCATGCGGGTCATGCCGCCGACCAGGATCACGGTGTCGAGCTGCTGGAGGGTCACGCCCGCGTCCTTCAGGGCGGTCTTGCAGGGGCCGACGGTCTTCTCCACCAGGTCCCCGACCAGCTCCTCGAGCGTCGCCCGGTCGATGGTCTCGGCCAGGTGCTTG
Source organism: Anaeromyxobacter sp. (assembly GCA_035498135.1). Lineage (GTDB taxonomy): Bacteria > Myxococcota > Myxococcia > Myxococcales > Anaeromyxobacteraceae > Anaeromyxobacter. Next base: position 1,306 of record DATKAL010000415.1, on the reverse strand, counting down.
GGGCCGGTCTGATCGGCGGTGATGAAGGGGAGGTTCACCTCCGTCTCGCCGGCGCTGGAGAGCTCGTGCTTGGCCCGCTCCGCCGCCTCCTTGAGCCGCTGGAGGGCCATCCGGTCCTTCTTCAGGTCGATGGCCGTCTGCTCCTTGAAGCGCTTGGCCAGCCAGTCGATCACCCGCTGGTCGAAGTCCTCGCCCCCGAGGAAGGTGTCGCCGTTGGTGGCCTTGACCTCGAACACCCCCTGGTTCAGCTCGAGGATCGTGATGTCGAAGGTGCCGCCGCCCAGGTCGTAGACCGCCACCCGCTCCGACTTCCCCGCCTGCTGCTTGTCGATGCCGTAGGCGAGGGCGGCCGCGGTCGGCTCGTTGATGATGCGCAGGACGTTGAGGCCCGCGATGCGGCCGGCGTCCTTGGTCGCCTGGCGCTGGGCGTCGTTGAAGTAGGCGGGGCAGGTGACGATCGCCTCGGTGACCGGCTCGCCCAGGTAGTCCTCCGCCGTCTGCTTCATCTTGGCGAGGATCATCGCCGAGACCTCGGCGGGCGAGTAGCGCTTGGCGCCCGACTCCACCCAGGCGTCGCCGTTGTCCGCGCCCACGATCCGGTAGGGGACCAGCCCGACCGAGCGCTTCACCTCCGGGTCCTCGAGCTTGCGGCCGATGAGCCGCTTCACCACGTAGATGGTGGCCTCGGGGTTGGTGATCGCCTGGCGCTTGGCGATCTGCCCCACCAGCCGCTCTCCACCATCGGTGAAGGCGACCATCGAGGGAGTGGTGCGCGAGCCCTCGCTGTTCGGGATCACCACCGCCTCGCCGCCCTCCATCACGGCGACGCAGCTGTTGGTGGTCCCGAGATCGATGCCGATGACCTTGCTCATCTCCTCACGTCCCCCGGGCGCGGGCTAGGCCGCGCCCCCTTCGCCGGGACCGCCGGGCTCGCCGGCCGGGCCGGCGGGCGGCGTCGCCACGGCCACGCCCACCATGGCGGGCCGGACCAGCCGGTCGTTCAGGGTGAACCCGCGCGCGTGCTCGAGGACCACCGTCCCCGGCTTCGCCTCCGCGCTCGGCACCTGGAGCAGCGCCTCGTGGCGGGCCGGGTCGAAGGGCTCGCCCATGGCGGAGAACGCCTTCACGCCGTGGCGTGACAGCGCCTGCTCGAAGGCGGCCCGGACGAGCTGGACCCCCTTCACCATCGGGTCGCCCTCCGGGGCGGAGGCCAGGGCCCGGTCGAGCCCGTCGAGCACCGGGAGGAGGTCCTTGAGGAGCTTCTCGTTGCCGAAGCGGACCACCTCCTCGCGCTCCTTCTGCGCCC
>DATKAL010000414.1:0-4841 GCA_035498135.1 Anaeromyxobacter sp. | reverse complement strand
GAGGTCCTCGGTCTCGCCCTCCCAGCGCCCGGCCCCGAAGACCACCGTCAGCCCGCACCGCGCGGCGAGGCGCCGGGCGCGGCGGGTGTCTTCGGTTTCCAGGGGCACCCCTGGAATCTACCCCTCCGGATATTTCAAGTCTTGTGGCCGCGCCCTCCGCCGTGGGAGATACCCCCGCCCCATGCTGGACCTCTCCACCCTGAACCCGCCCCAGCGGGAGGCGGTGACCACCACCGAGGGGCCGCTGCTGGTGCTCGCGGGCGCCGGCTCGGGCAAGACCCGCGTCATCGCCCACCGGGTCGCCTGGCTCATCCTCCAGGGGGTCGACCCCGAGGCGATCCTCGCCGTCACCTTCACCAACAAGGCCGCGGGCGAGATGCGGGAGCGGGTGTCCGCCCTGGCCGGGCCCGCGGGCGTGGACGTCTTCGTCTCCACCTTCCACAGCCTGGGCCTCTGGCTGCTCCAGCAGGAGCACGCCGCCGCCGGCCTCCCACGCCGCTTCGCGATCTGCGACGCCGGCGATCAGCAGGCGCTGGTGAAGCGTTGCATGCGCGAGGTGAGCGTCGACGACCGGAAGTTCGACGCCCACCGGGTGCTGGCCCGCATCTCCCGGGCCAAGAGCGCGGGCAAGAAGCGGATCGCGGTGAAGGAGGCCGGGCAGGGAGACGACTACGACCTGGTCGCGGCGGAGGTCTTCCCCCGCTACGAGCGGGCGCTGCGGGCCATGCGGGCGGTCGACTTCGACGACCTCATCGCCCGGCCGGTGGCCCTGCTCGCCGGGGACGAGGGGCTGCGCGAGAAGTACCAGGCGCGCTTCCGGTACCTCCTCGTCGACGAGTACCAGGACACGAACCTCGCCCAGCTCGAGCTCCTGAAGCACCTGGCCGGCGAGCGGCGGAACGTCTGCGCGGTGGGGGACGACGACCAGGCCATCTACGGGTGGCGCGGGGCCGAGGTGCGGAACATCCTCCGCTTCGAGCGCCACTTCCCGGCGGCGAAGGAGGTCCGGCTCGAGCAGAACTACCGCTCCACCGGCCGGATCCTCGCCTGCGCGAACGGCGTCATCGCCCGGAACGCGCAGCGGAAGGCGAAGACCCTCTTCACCGCCGAGGGCCCGGGCGAGCCGGTCCGGGTGGTGGCACTCCCCGAGGAGGAGGACGAGGCCCGCTTCGTGGCCGAGGAGGTCCTCCGCCTCCGCGCCGAGGGACGGCGCTGGAGCCACTTCGCCGTCCTCTTCCGGCTGAACGCGCTCTCCCGCCCCTTCGAGGAGGCCTTCCGCGAGGCCTCCATGCCCCACGTGGTCCACGGCGGCCCGGCCTTCTTCGACCGGGCCGAGGTGCGCGACCTCCTCGCCTACCTGAAGCTCTGCGTCCAGCCCGACGACGACGTCTCGCTCTCCCGGATCGTGAACGTGCCGGCGCGCGGGATCGGCGACACCTCGCTGGAGCGCGTCCACGACTTCGCGGTGGCGCGGAAGGTCCACCTCCTCGAGGCGCTCCGGCGCGCCCCGGAGGTGCCGGACCTGCCGCGGGGCGCGGCCGAGCGGATCGCCGCCTTCGTCTCGCTGGTCGACCGCTACGCCGCCCGCTTCCGCGACGGGGACCCGGCCGAGGCCGCCCGGGCGCTGGTGGCCGAGGTGGACCTGTACTCCCATGTCCGCGCCAGCGTGCAGTCCCTCGACGCCGGCGCCCGCAAGGTCGACGCCCTCGACGGCGTCCTCCGCTCCCTCGACGGGCTGACGCGCCGCGGGAAGAAGGCCTCCCTCGCCTCCTGGCTCCAGCGGCTCGCCCTCGACTCGCGGGCCGAGGAGGATCCGGCCGCGGACGACGGCATCTCGCTCATGACCCTCCACGCCGCCAAGGGGCTCGAGTTCCCGGTGGTGTTCCTGGTCGGGGTGGAGGAGGACTACCTGCCCTGCGCCGGGATCCAGGGCGAGGCCCGCGACCTGGACGAGGAGCGGCGGCTCGCCTACGTGGGGATCACCCGGGCCCGCGAGCGGCTCTACCTGACCCGGGTGGCGGCCCGGACCAAGCGCGGCAAGCTCCTCCCCCGCACACCCTCCCGCTTCCTCGACGACCTCCCGCCCGAGGCCCACGAGCGGGTCGATCCGGCGGCGCTGGCGGCGCCCCCGCAGGAGGTCGCGGCTCACACCGAGAGCGTGCTGGCCGGCCTGCGGGCCCGGCTCGGGGCGGCGAAGTAGGCCCGGACGTGGCCGGGCGTGCGCGCCCGTGGTCCTCGGCGTGGCCCGGTCCTGCGGCCGGCGCTATGCGAGGATCCCATGGCCGAGCCGCACCCGATCGAGGACGCCCGCCCGATCCGCACCGCCGTCCCGCCGCAGGGCGAGGCGGTCCGGACCGAGGTCCCCCGCCGCCGCATCAAGGACCTGGAGGTGATGGTGGCGGAGGTGATCCCGGAGACCTCGGACACCGCCACCCTGGTCCTCTTTACCGGGAACGACCGGCTCGAGTACCAGCCCGGCCACTTTCTCACCATCGACCCCCACCAGTTCGAGGCCCTGGAGCGCTGGGTGGCCTACCTCGAGGACGCCAAGGGCAGGCGCGAGGCGCCCCGGGCCTACTCGCTCGCCTCGGCGCCCCACGAGCGCCACCTCGCCATCACCATCAAGGAGGAGCGCTACCAGGGCGGCGTGACCCGGTACCCGCCCCTCCTCTCTCCCATGCTGGTGAAGCGCACCGTCCGCGGCAGCCGGCTCTGGATCACCGGCTTCACCGGGCCGTACGTGCTCCCCCCCGACGTCGAGGGCAAGACCGACCACCTCGTCCACCTGGTCGCCGGCTCGGGGGTGGTGCCGAACTGGTCGATCCTGAAGCACTCGCTCCGGGCCCACCCCCGGCTGCGCCACACCGTGATCGACTCGAACAAGACCTGGCGCGACGTCATCTACCGGGAGGCGCTGGGCGCCCTGGCCGCCGAGCACCCGGACCGGCTCCGCGTGGTGCACACCCTCACCCGGGAACCGGAGCCGGAGCGGCTCGGGCCGGACGTCCGGGGCGGCCGGATCGGCGCGGACCTGCTCCGCGAGCTCATCCCCGATCCGCGGGCCGCCCTGGTCTACGCCTGCGGCCCGGCGATCGGCCCCTGGGAGCGGCTCGCGGCGCGGGAGCAGGGGGAGGCGCCCCGGCCGCGCTTCCTCGAGGCGGCCCTGGCGGCCCTCCTGGAGGCAGGCGTTCCGAAGGACCGGGTGAGGCAGGAGTCCTACGGGTAGGAGAGGCGGGCGGGCGCCCCCCGGGAGGGGGCAAGCGACGCGGTGCCCGGGGCGGCAGGCAAGCCCTTGTGCCGGGCCGGGGATCCGGCTAGATTCCGCGCCGCTTCGCCGCCCCCCGGGCCGGCTGCCGTGCGCCGCGCGGCGGGACCGCGGGCGGGGGTGTTCGTCCTTGACAAGGGCGCGCCCCTCCTCTACAAGGCGCGTTTCCATTTTCGAGATTTCGCAGGTTTATCCATGTCCAAAGGCACCACGCACAGCGCGACCCGGGCCGAGGCCCTGAACGGCCGGAAGTGGTGGCTGGTCGACGCGAACGAGAAGACCGTCGGCCGCCTCGCGAGCCGCATCGCCTCCGTCCTCAAGGGCAAGCACAAGCCGGCCTACACGCCGTCGCTCGACACCGGCGACTTCGTGGTGGTGGTGAACGCGGGCAAGGTCCGCTTCACCGGGAAGAAGGAGACCGAGAAGACCTTCTTCACCCACACCATGCACCCGGGCGGCGCCAAGCACACGCCGATGGACAAGCTCCGCCAGCGCCATCCCGAGGACATCCTCGAGAACGCGGTGCGCCGGATGCTGCCCCGGAATGCCCTCGGGCGGCAGATGATGACCAAGCTCAAGATCTACGCGGGCGACAAGCACCCGCACGCCGCGCAGAAGCCCGAGGCGCTCTCCCTCCTCGCGCAGTAAGGACACGTGACGATGGCTACCCAGGCGAACCTGACGGTCGGCCGCCGCAAGGAGGCGGTCGCCCGCGTGCGGCTCTCCCCCGGCACCGGGAACATCACCATCAACGGCCGCACCATGGACGAGTACTTCGGGCGCGAGACCTCGAAGATGATCCTGGTCGAGCCGCTGAAGCTCGTCGACCAGATGGGCAAGCTCGACGTCTTCGTGAACGCCAGGGGCGGGGGGCTCTCCGGCCAGGCGGGCGCGATCCGGCACGGCATCAGCCGGGCCCTGTGCGACCTCAACGCGGAGTTCCGCCCGGTCCTGAAGAAGGCCGGGTTCATGACCCGCGACGCCCGGGCCGTGGAGCGCAAGAAGTACGGCCGCCCCGGCGCCCGCAAGCGGTTCCAGTTCTCGAAGCGCTAGCCGCGAGGTGCCGGCCTCCCCGGCCGCCCCTGCGAACGACGACGGCCGGCCCGCCCGCGCGGACCGGCCGTCTCGCGTTTCCGCGCCGCCTGCTACCGCTGGGCGGTGGCCGTCCCCGCGCCGGCGGGCCGCTGCGCCGCGCCCGCCCTGGCGGTGGCCGCCTGCCCGGTCCCGGTCGCCGGGAGGAGCTGCGCCTGCCGCGCCCCGGAGTGGTTGTCCACGTTCACCATCATCAGGCCCCGGGCCGGCGTCTGGGCCCACTCGACCGGATCCACCACGATCTTCCCGGCGGCGAAGGTGTTGGGCTGGACCGGGGCGGCGATCCCGGTGACCGCCAGCGAGGGCGAGAAGGCGTTGTAGGACGCCGTCCCCGGCAGCTGGGTGGCCCCCCCGAAGTAGATGTCCTCGACGTAGGCGTCGTAGGAGAAGCGCGGGCTCGACGGCGAGATCTGCGCGTCGGAGGCGAGGAAGGGCAGGAGGATGGTCGAGCCGTCGGAGGGGGCGTCGGCGAGGAAGCGGATCC
>DATKAL010000413.1:0-2517 GCA_035498135.1 Anaeromyxobacter sp. | reverse complement strand
TCGCCTCCAGGGCGCCGTAGAGCTGATCGAGGAAGTCCCGGCCCGAGGCCGGGTAGTGCTCCCAGGCGTTCTCCCCGTCGAGGAACACCCCCACGGTCGGCGCGCCCGGCTGCCCGTCCCTCGCCCAGGCCTGCCCGATGGCGCCCAGGTTGGCGAGGAAGTCGCGCACCGCCTCCCGGGCCGGCACCCGGGCGTAGGTGAAGCCGATCACGTCGGAGAGGGCCCGGTCGCGGAAGAGCATCGCCACCTCCCCGGAGCCGGCGGCGACGCGCCAGGGGCGGTAGAGGGAGCGGAGCCGCGGGGCGTCGGCGGGGAGGGAGTGGAGGAGCACGCCCTCGTCGCTCGCCGCCCAGCGGACCCCCTCCTCGGCCAGCACCTCGAGGGCCTCCGGGGAGACGGAGCCCTCCGCCGGCCACATCCCCGAGGGCGGCGCGCCGAAGCGGCCGGCGTGGGAGGCGATCGCCTCGCGGACCTGCCAGCGGGCGTCCTCCGGGTGGGCGAAGCGGGGCGGGAGGGCGACGCCGGGGAGGGCGCGGCGCGCGGCGTCCGTGTCGCAGACGAGCGGGAGGATGGGGTGGTAGTAGGGGGTGGCGGAGAGCTCCACCTGGCCGCGCTCCCCGAGCCTCCGCCAGCGCGGCACGATCCCCGCCAGGATCCGCCGCTGGGCCGCGAGCAGCGCCTCCACGTCCTCGCGCCGGTAGCCGCTCCCCTTCTCCCGCAGGGCCCGGACCTCCTCCTCCTCGGCCAGCGCCGCGAACCCCATCCAGGCGAGGTTGAAGAGCACCTGGAGGTCGGTGATCTCCTGGTCGCCGAAGCTCGCCGCCAGGCGGGCCAGGTCCACGCCCCGCAGGTCCCGCCCCCGCTTCTGGAGCAGGTCGAAGTAGCGCGGGAGCGGCCGGATGTTGGCGTCCCAGTCCACCATGAAGAAGGAGCGCAGGATCGCCTGCCGCTCCTCGGAGGCGAGGTCGGCGGCGGGCCGGGCGGTGAGATCGAGGAGCCGGTCGTGCGCCGCCCCCCGGACGTAGTCCTCGAGCTGCTCGAGGAGGACGGGGGTGAAGTTGACCGTGCAGCGGATCCGCTCGTGGCGCTCGAGCACGTGCGCCATGTCGTTGTAGGCCCGGGTGGCGTGGAGCCGGACCCAGGGCATGAGCACCTCGCCGCTCTCCGCCTCGCGGTAGGGGGGCTGGTGCATGTGCCAGAGGAAGGCGAGGCGGACCCTGGGCATCGGGTCTTCGACCCTAGCAACCCGACGCCCGCGGGTGGTGGAGGATCTGCACCACGATCCCCTCCGGCCCCGCCACGTAGAGCGAGCGGGCGCCGTCCCGGTGGGTCCGGGGGCGGGCCACGATCCGCGCGCCGGCCGCGTCCAGGTGGCGCTCCCAGGCGTCGACGTCCTCGGCGCGCGCCACGAGGAGCCCCAGGTGATCGAGGAGCCCGGGGCCGTCCACCCGCTCCACCCGGTGGAGGGCCAGGCTGTCGCCGTCGCGGGCCAGGTAGACGTTCTCCGGGTCCGGGCGCCACTCCACCGCATAGCCGAGGGTGGAGACGAAGAAGGCCTCGGCGGCGGCGAGGTCCTGGACCCGCAGGGCGGCGTGGCGCAGGCCGAGCGCCGGGGGACGGGGCGCGGTCACCCCGGGGGCGTAACGGGGCGGGCGCCCCGGCGCAAACTAGCGCCGGCCGCGCAGGGGCCGGGCGGGGCGAGGGAGCGCGGGCCGGGCGGCCCGGTCCATGCGGGGCGGCGCGGGAGGCGCGCCCGAGGCGGTGGAGGCCGGCCCCCCCTCGTTCTTGATCTTCCACTCCTCCCACAGGTTCAGCACCAGCGAGACGTCGGGGAGGGGGATCGCCTTGCGGAGGTGCGTGAACTCCTCGACGAACGCCTCGTAGAACCGCTGGTAGCGCTGGGGGGTGAAGTAGCGGAGGAGCGTCTCGCGCCCGTGCGCGTCGACGTCGAGGAACTCGATCCCCATCCCCGTGGTGAGGTGCTCGTCCTCGAGGGGGACGACGTGGGCCACCTTGGAGCGGATCGCGAGCGGCCCCTCGGGGAGGGCCAGCTCCACGTGCACCTCGAGCCCCTCGCGGAGCAGGAAGGAGGAGGCGAGGAAGATGCCGCCCAGGCCGAGGTTGCGGGAGGTGCAGAAGGCCTCGAACTTGAGGCCGCCCGCGCCGGGGATGTAGAGGCGGCACGGGAGCTCGATGTCGATGCGCTCGTAGCGTCGGGTCTCGCTCACGGCCGGCAACGATAGCACCCGCGCGCCCGGGCACAAGCGCCGCCTGGCCGCCTCGGCGAGCGGGGCGGGGCGGCACGCCCCGTGGGATCAGCCCACCGCCCCGCGGGATCACCGGAAGATCTTGCCGATGCCCTTCGCCTTCAGCTCGCCCATCTCCTTGGCGAGCCGGCCCAGCCGCTCGGTCTTGTCGGCCACCTCGCGCTGGAGCCGCGCGATGCGCTGCTCGCGCTCCCCGATCCGGGCGTGCAGCTCCTCGCGCTCCTGCGCCAGCAGATGCAGCCGCTCGGCC
>DATKAL010000412.1:0-3435 GCA_035498135.1 Anaeromyxobacter sp. | reverse complement strand
CTCGCCCAGGTGCGTCACCAGCCCCTGCACCGGCCGCCGCGCGTCCTTCACCTCCACCTTGCCGCCGGGGACGACCACCAGGCCGGTGTCGCCCACCTGGCCGCCCGACTCGCCGTAGAACGGCGTGGCCGCGGTGACCACCTCGACCTTGTCGCCCTTCCGGGCCCTGGCCGCCCGCTGGCCGTTGGCGATGATCGCCTTCACCTCGGCGGTGGCCGAGAGCGACTCGTAGCCGAGGAACTTCACCTCGCCCAGCTCGGTGGCGATCTGCCTGTGGAGCTCGCCCACCGCCTGCTCGCCGGAGCCCTTCCACTCGGAGCGGGCCCGCTGCTCGGCCATGTTCCGGTCGAAGCCGGCCTCGTCCACGCCCAGGCCGCGCTCGCCGGCGATGACGCGGGTGAGGTCCATGGGGAAGCCGAAGGTGTCGTAGAGCTGGAAGGCCACCCTGCCGGGCACGACCTGCTCCCCGGTCCGCCCGAGCCGGCCCATCTCCTCCTCGAGGATGGCGAGCCCCTTGTCCAGGGTGCGGCGGAAGGACTCCTCCTCCTGCGCCGCCACCTTGGTGATGAAGGCCCGGTTCTCGCGGGTCTCCGGGTAGGCGGCCCCCATCTCCTCGATCACCGTCCCGCAGACGTCGGCGAGGAAGAGCTTCTCCAGGCCGAGCCGCTTCCCGTGCCGGATCGCCCGCCGCATGATCCGGCGGAGCACGTAGCCGCGCCCCTCGTTGGAGGGCAGGACCCCGTCGCCCACCAGGAAGGTCGTGGCCCGGGCGTGATCGGCGATCACCCGCATCGAGACGCCGTCGTCGGTGCCGGCGTCGTAGCGCTTGCCGGCGAGCTTCTCGATCGCCCGGATGATGTTCTGGAAGAGGTCGGTGTCGTAGTTGGAGCGCTTCCCCTGGGCGACCGAGGCCATGCGCTCGAGCCCCGCGCCGGTGTCGATCGAGGGGCGGGGGAGCGGGGTGAGGCCGCCGTCCGCGCTCCGCTCGAACTGCATGAACACCAGGTTCCAGATCTCCAGCCAGCGGTCGCAGTCGCACGCCACCCCGAGGCAGGGCCGGCCGGCCTTCTCCTCGGCGCAGGGGATGTCGTTCCCCTGGAAGAAGTGGATCTCCGAGCACGGCCCGCAGGGGCCGGTGTCGCCCATCGCCCAGAAGTTGTCCTTGGCCCCGAGCTTGTGGATCCGCTCCGGCGGAACGCCCTGCGCCTTCCACAGGCCGTAGGCCTCCTCGTCCCAGGGGAGCGTCCCCTCGCCGGCGAAGACCGTGGCGGCGAGCCGGTCGGCGGGGAGCCCGAGCCACCGCTCGCCGGTGACGAACTCCCAGGCCCAGGCGACCGCGTCCTTCTTGAAGTAGTCGCCGAAGGAGAAGTTCCCCAGCATCTCGAAGAAGGTGTGGTGACGGGCGGTGAAGCCCACGTTCTCCAGGTCGTTGTGCTTGCCGCCGGCCCGCACGCACTTCTGGGCGGTGGTCGCCCGGCGGTAGTCCCGCTTCTCCCGGCCGGTGAAGACGTCCTTGAACTGCACCATCCCGGCGTTGGTGAAGAGCAGGGTGGGATCGTTCTGGGGGACCAGGGGCGAGCTCGGGACGCGGCGGTGCGTCCGCTCCTCGAAGAAGCGGAGGAAGAGCTCGCGGATCTCGGCGGCGGTGAGGGGCTTTTTCATGAGGAACGGATGAAATAACAGAGCCGCCGTCCCCGATCCACAGGGGGCTGGGGCCCGAGGCGCTAGGCGGCCGGCGGGAGCGGGACCACCACCCTCCACGCTCCGCCCTCGCGCACCAGCGAGACCTCGGCCCGGGCCCCGGACTCGTCCTCCACCGCCACCACGGCCGCGTCGCGCGACTCGCGCAGCACCACCGCGCTCCGGATCCGCGGAGCGCGGATCGAGAAGTCCCCGAGCACCAGCTCCTTGCCGGTGGCGGGCACGACCCCGGGGGGCGCGTGCGCCGCCGCGGCCCGCGCCCGGGCGTCGAGGGCCGCCCGCGTGTCGGCCGAGAGCAGCGACCAGGCCACCTCCGCGTCCCCGCCGCGCGCGGCCGAGGCGAACCGGCGGTAGGTCTCGGCGGGACCCTCGGGGCGCCGGCAGGCGGGCAGGAGGGCGAGCGCCAGGGCGACGGCGAGGAGCGGGCGGGCGCGGGACATGGCGGAGCAGTCTAGCGGGACGGCTCCGCCCCGCCCAGCGCTGGTCGGCACCGCTCCGGGCAACACCTGCCGCGCCCGCGCGCGGGGCCCCGACTCGCCGGGTTCGCCCGCACGCGGGACCCCGGACCTCGGCGCGCTGCGGCGCGAGGCCGCCCGACGCCGACGCCGGGCGCGATCGCGCCGCCCGAGGCGAGCCGATGGCCGCTCGTGTCCCTTCCTCCTGGGACCAGCGCCGCGCGCGAGCGTGACTCGCGTCACGTTGGTGGCCTGTGTCCGCGTGACACCCCACGGCCACGGGACTGACGCTTCCGCTCCGCTGGGCTCACTATGCGTGCGGGTATGCAGCTCCGCGCCCTCGCCCTCCTCGCCGCCTCGCTCGGGCTCGTCGCCTGCGGATCGCAGCCCCACCCGCCGCTCGAGATCCAGGTCGGGCTCGAGGCGCCGCAGTCGGCGCCTTCCTGGGTCACCGCCCCCGGGCTGGACGCCCGGACCGAGCAGGCGATGGAGAGCGCGGCCGGGGTATGGGGGCGGCCGCTCGACACGCAGGGCGTCACGATCCGGTTCATCGACGGCTACGTCGACTGCGGCGGGACGATGTCGGTGGGCTGCACCGACGGCGGGTCGCGGACGGTCGAGGTGGTGGTGGACCGCGCGGCCTGCGTCGAGGCGACCGCCCTGGCGCACGAGATCGGCCACCTCCTCATCGGCGATCCCACCCACCAGGACGAGCGCTGGCGCGACGTCGCCTTCTGGGGACGGATGCGGGGCGCGCTCGCCGCCGAGGTGCCGGCGGCGGAGACCGAGTGCCTCTCCGAGCTCGGCTTCGGCCCGGTCGGCGGGTCCGGCATGTAGCGGAAGAGGGGCCCGGGGCGCGGACCGCCTGGATCAGCCCCGCTCCGGCCGGCGCAGCCGGAGGCGCCAGACCGGCTCGCCCGCGGCCAGGTACCGCTTCTCGCGGGTGGAGGGGATCTCCTCCGGCGCCGCCTCGGCGAAGCGGCCCGCCCCGGCCTCGTTCACGAACCCGGCCTCCTCGAGGCGGACCACTGCCTCGAGGGCGTACCGCTCCACGTCGGTCCGGAAGTCGAGCGCCCCGCCCGGCGCGAGCAGGGAGAGGAGCAGGCCGCTCATGCGGTCGTCGACCAGCCGCCGCCGGTGGTGGCGCCGCTTCCACCACGGGTCGGGGAAGTGGACGTGGATCGCCGCCAGCGAGCCGGCGGGAAAGAGCCGGGGCGCGAGCAGGCGCGCGTCGCCGGTGATGGCGACGAGGTTCGCGTGGCCGCGGCGCGTGGCCCGC
>DATKAL010000411.1:0-5982 GCA_035498135.1 Anaeromyxobacter sp. | reverse complement strand
GGCTCGGGATGGGCGGCCCACCTGGATCGCGGGCCGCTCGTCCCTCGACACGGCCCGGGACGAGCGGCCCACGACCCTCGCTCACGCCGCCTGGCGCGGCGCCTCGCCCTCGTGACGGGAGGCGTGCCGCCGCCGCAGGTGGTCGAAGAGCGCGTAGATCACCGGCAGCACCACCAGCGTGAGCACGGTGGAGGCGACGAGGCCGCCGATGATGGCCCAGGCCATGCCGGTGCGGGTCTCGGCGCCGTCGCCGCGGGCGAAGGCCACCGGGAGCATGCCGGCGATCATGGCCACCGAGGTCATGAGGATGGGGCGGAGGCGCAGCGGGCCGGCCTCGAGGAGCGCCTCGACGCAGGAGCGCCCCTCCTCGCGGAGCTGGTCGGTGAACTCCACGATGAGGATGCCGTTCTTGGTGACGAGCCCCATGAGCATGATCATGCCGATCATCGCGAAGATCGACAGGAACTCGTGGGAGAGGAGCAGGCCGAGGAGCGCGCCGATCACCGCCAGGGGCAGGGACACCATGATGGTGACCGGGTCCTGCAGGCTCTCGAACTGGGCCGCCAGGATCATGTAGATGAGGATCACGCCGAGGAGCAGGGCGCGGAGGAACTCGCCCATGGTCCGCCCCAGCTCCTTCCCCTGGCCCTCGAAGTCGTGCTGGATCCCGGGGGGCAGGTCGCGGGTCACGCCCTCCAGGAACGCCATCGCCTCCCCCAGCGAGGCGCCCTTCAGGTCGGCGAGGAGGGTCACCTGGCGCTTCAGGGCCTGGCGGTCGATCTGGGAGGGGCCCTCCGAGGGCACCAGGCGGGCGATGCTCCGCACCTCCACCAGGTCGCCGCGCGGGGAGCGGAGGGTGAGCGCGCCGATGGCGTCGGGATCGGCCCGGACGGCGTCCGGGAGCCGGAGCTTGACGTCGTACTGGTCCCCCTTCTCCCGGTACTTCACGAACTCGTCCTGCCCGAGGAAGGCGCGGAGCGTGCCGCCCACCGCGGCGGCGGGGAGCCCCAGGGCGGCGGCCCGGTCCCGGTCCACCTTCACCGAGAGGAGCGGGCGCCCGGCGCGGTAGGTGGTGTCGACGTCCGCCATCCCCGGCCAGCGCTTCATGGCCGCCTGGACCTTCTCCACCGAGGCGAGGAGGTGGTCCCAGTCGTCGCCCCGGAGGTTGAGCTGGACCGCCTGGGGGCGGTTGCCGCCCCCGGCGAGCATCACCCGGTCGTTCACCGTGAGGAGGGCGCCGGCGGGGAGGCGGAGCTGCTTGCGGAGGTAGCGCTTCATGTCCTCCTGCCGGAAGCGACGCTCGGCGATGGGGACCAGGTTCGCGTTCAGGGTGGCCTTGTTCACCGCCTCGTCGACTCCCCCGCCGATGAGGGTGAAGACGTTCACCACCCCGGGGAGCGCCTCGATCTGGTGGGAGAGGGCGGCCGCCTCGCGCTCGGTGTCGGCCAGCGGGGTACCGAGGGGGAGCTCCAGGGTGAGGTCGAGGCCGCTCATGTCCTGGGCGGGGATGAAGGTGACGGCCAGGAACCTCCCCAGCCCCACCGTGCCCACGAGCACCGCGACGGCGATCGCCACCGTGGTCCGGCGACGGGCGAGGGCCCACTCCAGGCCGCGCCGGTAGACGCCCTCGATCCGGAGGAGGCCGCGCTCCAGGGCCTGGCCGACGCGCCCCAGGCGGGCGCCGTGGCGCGCCAGGAGCCGGGCCGAGAGCATGGGGGTGAGGGTCATCGAGACCAGGTAGGAGATGGCCACCGCCACGGCGACCGTGATCCCGAACTGGAAGAAGAAGCGCCCCACCATCCCCTTCATGAAGGCGACCGGGACGAAGACGGCGATCACCGAGAGGGTCACCGCCAGCACCGCCAGGGCGATCTGGGCGGTCCCCGCCTCGGCGGCCCGCCGCGGGGGCTCCCCGCGCTCCAGGTGCCGGAACACGTTCTCGATAACCACGATGGCGTCGTCGATCAAGAGGCCGATCGAGAGGGTGAGCGCCAGCATGGTGATGATGTTGAAGGTGAAGTGGGCGGCGTGCATGACGGCGAAGGTGCCGATCACCGAGGTGGGGAGGGCCACCGCCGCCACCACCGTCGCCCGCCAGTCGCGGAGGAAGACCAGCACCACCACCACCGCCAGGAGCGCCCCCAGGAGCAGGTCGTGCTGCACCGACTCGATCGAGCCGCGGATGAAGCGGGCGTTGTCGCTCACCACCTCGAGCCGGGAGCCGGCGGGAAGCATCCCGCGCAGCTCCTCGAGGTGCTCCTTCACCGTCTCCGCCACCGCCACGGTGTTGGCGTCCGACTGCTTCTTGAGCACGAGGGCGATGGCCGGCCGGCCGTTGAGCGCGGCCGAGGAGCGGGCCTCCGCCGGGCCGTCGACGACGTTCGCGACGTCCTTCACGCGGACGGGGCGGCCGGCCGGGCTGGCCACCACCAGCTCGCGGAGCTCGTCGACCGAGCGGGCCTCGGTCTCGAGCTTCACCACCCGCTCCTGGCCCGGCTCCAGGGTGCGGCCGCCCGGGACGTCGACGCTCTGGGCGGCGATCGCCTGGGAGAGGTCGGAGGCGGCCAGGCCGTAGGAGCGGAGGCGCAGCGGATCGACCACCACCGCGATCTCGCGCTTCCGGCCGCCCACCACGTCCACCGAGCCCACCCCCGGGAGGCGCTGCAGGGCCGGCTTGAGCCCGTCCTCGGCGAGCTTGGTGAGGTCCTGGACGGGGAGCGGACCGGTGAGGGCGAGCTGGACGATCGCCTGGGCGTTGAGGTCGAGCTTCTGGACCACCGGCGTCTGGATCTCCTTGGGGAGCTGGGAGAGGGTGGCCTGGACCTTGTCGCGCACGTCCTGGGCGGCGACGTCGACCGGGCGGCCGAGATCGAACCGGATCACCACCATCGAGACGCTCTCGAAGTTCGAGGAGCGGAGCGTGTCGAGGCCGGAGAGGGTGTTGAGCGACTCCTCGAGCGGCTTGGAGACGCTCTTCTCCATGATGTCGGGGTCGGCGCCGGGGAGGACGGTGGTGACCGTGACCACCGGGAACTCGACGTCGGGGAACTGGTCGACCCCGATCCGCGGGTAGGAGAAGAGGCCGAACACCACCACCGCGAGCAGGAGCATGCTCGTGAAGATGGGGCGCTGGATGAAGGTCCGGATGGGGCTCACGCGGGACTCCCGGGCGGCGGGCGGGGCTACTCGAGGACGCGGACGCGGGCGCCGTCGGCGAGGCCGGCGTCGTCGGAGGCCACCACCAGGTCGGAGGGGCCGAGGCCGGAGGTGACGCGGACGGTGCCGGGCGAGAGGTGCTCGACCTGCACCGGCCGACGCCGCGCCTCGTTCCCCACCACGGTCCAGACGAAGCGCTCGCCCGCAGCCTCCCGGACGGTGGCGGCAGGGAGGAAGACGCCGCCGGCCCCCGGGGCGGCGGCCCCGAGCCGGAGCTCGACGATCGCGCCGGGCCGGAGCTCGCGGAAGAGCGGCCCGACGGGATCGGCGCGGACCTCGACGGTGCGCCCAGCCGGCTCGACCTGCGCCCCGATGGCGCGGATCCGCGCCCTGAACGGCTTGCCGGACGGGCTCACGGTGGCGTCCAGCTCGGCGCCGGGGGCGAGGAGGTCGACCACGGTCTCGGGGACAGGCGCGCGGACCTCGACGGTCGACACGTCCACCAGCGCCAGGACCGGCGTGGGGGGCATCATCGCCACGTACTCCCCCGCGCTCTTCATCCGGGCGGTGACCACCCCGTCGAAGGGGGCGCGCACCACGTGCTTGGCGAGCTGGTCCTCGGCCGCCGCGAGGGCGGCGCCCGCCTGCTGTAGGGCGGCCGCGGCCTGCTCCTCGCCGAGGGTGGCCCGCTCGAGGACCGCCGGCGGCGCGGCGTCACCGCGGGCCAGCTCCTGGGTGCGCCTCAGGTCGGCGAGCGCCGAGCGGTGGGCGGCCTCGGCGGCGGCGCGGGCGGCCCGGGCCTGCTGGACCTGGATCCGGGCGGTGGTCTCGTCGAGCTCCACCAGGACGTCGCCCCGGGCCACGCGCGAGCCGACGTCCACCCGGAAGCGGAGGATGCGCCCGGAGACCTCGGGGGAGAGCGTGGCCTCGTGCCGGGCGCGGAGCTCGCCGGTGGAGCGGAGGACGGCGCCCGCGTCGGCCTGGGGCTTCACCGTCCGCACGCCCACGGCGGCCTCGGCGGGGGGCGTGGCGGGGAGGGAGGCCTTCGAGGGGCCGCAGCCGCCGAGGAGGAGCAGGAGGGCGGCCAGGGGGGCGGGGGGGGTCTTCATGATCCGAATCTCCGTTGCTTCAGGTCGAACGGTCATTCGAGATGGGCGCAGGGCCTCCCAGCGGCGGGCCGCCGGGCGGCGGGTTCAGCGCGGTCCGGGCTTCCCGCCGCCGTGGAGGAAGACGTCCACCACCCGGGCGGCGAGGCGGGAGGGGTCGGGCTCCTGCTCGCCGAGGAACCAGCGGGCGACGTAGGCGTGGGCGAGGCCGTAGAGGACGAGCGCCGCCTCCGCGGGCGGGAGGCGGAGGTCGCCGCGGCCTGCCTCGGCGAAGAAGGTCTCCGCCCGCGCCAGCACGTCCTCGGGGGGATGCTGGCCCTCGCGCGGCGGGCCCTGGTCGAAGATCACGCGGAGGGCGTCGATCCGCTCCGCCACGAGCTGGAACTGCCGCTGGAGCATGAGCTCCAGGCGCTGGGGGAAGGTGAGCCCGGCCGGGGCCGGCGTGTCGAAGGTGGCGAGGAGGCGGCCCTTCACGTCGGCGAGGAGCCCCTCGTAGATCGCCTCCTTGCTCTCGAAGTAGGTGTAGAGGGAGGCGGCGGTGAAGCCCGCCTCGCGGGCGATCGCCTGCATGGTGGCGGCGTGGTACCCGGCCCGCGAGAACACGCGGGCGGCGGCCTCCAGGATGTCCTGGCGGGTGCGGGCGATCTCCCGCGCTCGACGGGGGCTCCTCGCGGGTCCGGCGGTCACGACGCGATCCATGCCCGACGCCGACCGGAGTGTCAAGCAAATCGAATGGGCATTCGGAATGACGCGGCGGGGTGCGCCCCCGCGCCGCGCCGGGCGCCCGAGGCGGGCGGTGCCCCCGGGCCGCTCAGGCCTGCTTCATCTCGGTGACGAGCTTGGCCAGGGACGCCTTGGCGTCGCCGAACAGCATCGAGGTGTTCTCGGCGTAGAAGAGCTCGTTCTCGATCCCGGCGAAGCCCGGGTTCATCGAGCGCTTCATGACGATCACCTGCTTGGCCTGGTCGACGTTGAGGATGGGCATCCCGTAGATGGGCGACGACTTGTCGCTGCGGGCGGCCGGGTTCACCACGTCGTTCGCCCCGATCACCAGGGCGACGTCTGCGTTCTTGAACTCGTCGTTGATCTCGTCCATCTCCTTGAGCCGGTCGTAGGGGATGTCCGCCTCCGCGAGGAGCACGTTCATGTGCCCGGGCATGCGGCCGGCCACCGGGTGGATGGCGTAGAGCACCGTGCCGCCGTTCTTCTCCACCAGGGCGGCCAGCTCCCGCACCTGGTGCTGGGCCTGGGCGACCGCCATGCCGTACCCCGGGGCGACGATCACCAGCCGAGCGTAGGCGAGCTGGATGGCCGCGTCCTCAGGGGTGATCGACCGGACCGCCAGCCCCTGGGCGGTCTTGGCCGAGGCCTTCGGGGGGGAGCCGAACGCGCCGAAGAGCACGTTGGTGAAGGAGCGATTCATCGCCCGGCTCATCACGATCGAGAGGATGAAGCCGGAGGCGCCGTCGAGCGCGCCGGCGATGATGAGCACGTTGTTGCCGATGGCGAAGCCGGTCGCGGAGGAGGCCAGGCCGGCGTAGGAGTTGAGGAGCGAGATCACCACCGGCATGTCGGCGCCGCCGATGGGCAGGACCAGCGAGACGCCGAACAGGAGCGCCAGGCCCACCATGGCGTAGAACGCGGCCGGGTTCGCGGGGTCGACCAGGAGCCAGCCGAAGAGGCCCACCGCGGCGGCGAACAGGGCCAGGGAGAGGACGTT
>DATKAL010000410.1:0-6121 GCA_035498135.1 Anaeromyxobacter sp. | reverse complement strand
CGCGCGGGCACCGTCCCTGAGGGGGCCGACGGACCGTAAAGGGGAGCTGGGCGTCCGCTGGCGGCTGCGCCTGCGGGGCGTCGGGACGACGTCGTCCCCGGGCGGGACACCCCCGCGCAAGCGCTCCACCGGCCGTCACAGAGCACGGCGCGGCCGTTCGGCAGCGTCGAGGGTCGCCGGCCCGACGCCGCGCCGGGCCCCGGCGACGATCTCCGCGAACCGGGCCGGCGCGCCGCTCGCCGGCCGTCACCACCAGTGCGTGCCGCCCCGCGGCTCGGCTCGACCCGGGGCGGCGCCGTCCGGTGCGCGTGTCGCGACCCGTACCCTGGGGTGCAGTCCACCCGGTCGGCGCCGTCCCCGAGGAGCGACACGTCCCGAGCGTGGACTTCGTGAACAACCGCACCAAGCGCATCTTCAACAACCACGTGGAGATCGCGGCGGCGCGCAGCACCGCCCCCTACCTGTTCCAGAAGTACCAGCGCGACAACGGCGAGTTCCTCTTCGACCTCGGCGTCCCGGTGATCGTGCGCGGCCAGCACTTCGGGGCGATCCGCCTCGGCTTCCGCCCGGCCGAGGGGCAGTAGGCGGGGAGGGGGTCGAGCCCCTCCCTTCGAGCGGTCGCGGTGCCCACGCAGAGCCGCGTGGGCGCCGTGGCCGCGCGGGGGTCCGTCCGCGCCGCCTTGCACCCCGCACGGGCGGGGGCCCCCCGTCGTTGCGCACTGCACGGCCTCTCCGGAGCGGCATCGGGGCGCGAGCGGCCCGCGGTCTGGCGTGGCATGATCTCGCCGTGCCCACCGAACCCGTCGCCGCGCGCCTCCGCGTCCTGGTCGTCGACGACGAGCGGAACATCCGCTCGACGCTCTCGGTCTGCCTCGAGTCGCTCGGCTGTGCCGCCAAGGAGGCGGCCTCGGGGGCGGCCGCCCTGGACGCGCTCCGGCTCGGCCCCTTCGACCTCGCCTTCGTCGACCTCCGGATCGGGCAGGAGAGCGGGCTCGACCTCCTGCCCAAGCTGCTCGCCGAGCGCCCCGGGCTCGACGTGGTGGTGATCACCGCCTACGCCACCTTCGACACCGCGGTGGAGGCGGTGAAGCGCGGCGCCAGCGACTACCTCCCCAAGCCCTTCACCCCCGCCCAGATCCGGCACGTGGTGGAACGGACCCTGGAGCGGCGCGCCCTCACCGCCCGGCTCCTCGACCTCGAGGCGCGGCTGGACGAGGCGGCCCCCGAGGCCACCCTGGAGACCGCCTCCCCCAGGATGCGGGCGGTGCTCGAGATCCTGGAGAAGGCGGCCCCGCACGAGGTCTCCGTGCTCCTCACCGGCGAGAGCGGCACCGGGAAGGGCGTGCTCGCCCGCGCCCTGCACGCCCTCTCCCCCCGGCGGGCGGGGCCCTTCGCGGTCGTCAACTGCCCCACCCTCACCGACGAGCTCCTGGCGAGCGAGCTCTTCGGGCACGCCCGGGGCGCCTTCACCGGCGCCGTCCGCGATCAGCCGGGTCGGGTGGAGGCGGCCGAGGGCGGATCGCTCTTCCTCGACGAGATCGGCGAGATCTCCCCCGGCCTCCAGGCCAAGCTCCTCCGCTTCCTCCAGGAGAAGAGGTTCGAGCGCGTGGGCGAGACGCGCACCCGGACCGCCGACGTCCGGATCGTGGCCGCCACCAACCGGGATCTGGCCGCCGAGGTGAAGGCGGGCCGCTTCCGGGAGGACCTCCTCTACCGGCTGGAGGTGGTGGAGGTGGCGGTGCCGCCCCTGCGGAACCGGCCGGAGGACATCCTGCCGCTCACCCGCCGCTTCCTCGCCTTCTTCGCCCGGGGCCGGGCCGGCCCCGAGCTCTCCCCCGCGGCGGAGCGAGCGCTGCTCGCCTACCCCTGGCCGGGCAACGTGCGCGAGCTCCGCAACGCCATCGAGCGGGCGCTGATCCTCTCCTCGGGGCGGGTGATCGAGGCGGAGGCCCTGCCCGACCGGATCGCCGCCCACGCCGCCGGGGCGCCGGTGCTCGGGGGCGACTTCACCGCCGAGGAGATCGAGCGCGAGCACATCCTCCGGGTGCTGGCGCGCTCGCCCACCTCGGAGGAGGCGGCCCGGATCCTGGGGATCGACGCCTCGACGCTCTGGCGGAAGCGGAAGAAGTACGGCCGCTGAGGCCGCCTACCCGGGGGCGGCGGCCGGAGCCCCGGCCTCGGCGGGCGCGCCGGGGATCACCACCCAGAACCGGCTCCCCGCCCCGGGCGCGCTCTCCACGCCGATCTCGCCGCCGTGCGCCCGGACGATCTCCCGGGCCAGGTAGAGCCCCAGGCCGACCGCCCCCCCCGATCGCGCCCCGGGGACCCGGAAGAACCTCTCGAAGATCCGCTCCTGGTACTCCCGCGGGATCCCCTCCCCGGTGTCCTGCACCTCCAGGCGGATCCCGCGCTCGTCCCGGGCGGCCGAGACGGTCACGCGTCCGCCGGCGGGCGTGTGGCGGACCGCGTTCGAGAGCAGGTTGCCGAGGACGAGCTGCAGCCGCTCGGGGTCGGCCTGCAGGGCCTCGTCGAGGGCCTCGCCGGGCGCGAGCTCGAGCGTCACCCCGGCCGCCTCGGCCGCCGCCCGGATCGCGGCGGCCGCCTCCTCGAGCAGGGGCCGGACCGGCACGCGGCGCCGGTGCAGCTCGACCCGGCCGGACTGGATCCGGGAGAGGTCGAGGAGGTCCTCCACGATCCCCTGGAGCCGCTCGCAGTCGTCCCGGGCGGCGGAGAGCAGGTCGGCCTGCCGCTCGGCGAGCGGGCCGGCCGCCTCCTCGAGGCAGAGGTGGATCGCCATCCGCAGCGAGGTGAGGGGGGTGCGGAACTCGTGGGCCACGGTGGCGACGAGGTCGTTCTTGAGCTCGTCGAAGCGCATGAGGCGCGTGACCTCCTGCAGCACCACCGTGACCGCGGCCACCCCGCCCTCCCCGTAGAGCGGCGTGGCCCGCGGCAGGAGGAAGCGCGGTCCCCCCTCGCGATCGAGCCGGACCGCCTCCTCGAAGCCCCGGGGCTGGTACGGCCCCTTCCCGGAGAGCACGTGGGCGCGAACGCGCTCCACCGTGGCACGCATCGCCGGGTCGAGCCCGGCCAGCCCCGGCCCGCCCTCGCCCAGGCCGAGGACCTCGGCGGCTGCCCGGTTCACGTTCACCAGCGTGCCCGCCGGATCGATCACCAGCACCGGGTCGGGGAGGCTGTCGATGGCCGCCTGGGCCGCCTGCTGGGCCTGGAGCAGCTCGCCCAGGGAGCTGGCGCGGTACTGGGCCAGCCGGTCGGCCATGGCGTTGAACTCGCTCGCCAGGAGGGCGAGCTCGTCGTGCCCCCGGACCCGCGCCCGCGCCGCGAGGTCGCCCTCGGCGATCCGGCGCACGGTCTGGGAGAGGACCGAGAGAGGCCGGGTGATCCGGGCGGTGAGCCCGGTGGAGAGGGCCAGGCCGAGGAGCAGCCCGCCCAGGGTGGCGAGGACCGTCATCACCACCAGCCGTGCCGCGAGCCGCCTTGCCACCTCGCTCTTGCGCACCATCGCGTCCTGGTTGATGGCCAGGATCTCCTCCGCGGCCGCCCGGACCTCCCCGTAGGCCGGCTCCAGCCGCTCGAAGTAGGCGCGGGCGAGGGCCTCCCGGTCCGGGAGCGCCGCCAGGCCGGCGTGGGCCTCGCGGTAGCGATCCCAGGCGGCCCGGAGGCGGGCGGTGGCCGCCGCCTCGCCGGGCTCGGTCACGTTCCCCTCCTGGACCCGCAGCTCCTCCTCGAGCCGCCCGGTGCTCCTCCGGGTCTCCTCCGGCTCCGCGGCGGGCCGCCCCGCCAGGCGGGCGAGCACCGCCCGGTCCAGCCGCTCCAGCGCCTCCTCGATCCGCTGGGAGGCGAGGACGCTCCGGTAGTTGTCCTGGAGGATCCGCTCCGAGGAGGTCCCGAGCGTGCGCAGGCTCCAGAGGGCGAAGGCCCCCACCACCGCCAGGACCGTGGCCAGGAGCGCCTGGGGCCAGGCGAGCTTGGCCCGGAGCATCACGGCCGCTCCTCGTCCTGGAGCGCGATGACGTGGAGGTCGAGGTCCCCCGACTCCGCGACCAGCCGCTGCAGGACGGTGCGCCCGGCGAGGCGCCGCCACCAGGGCTGGCGCGTCCGGCCGATGACGAGGTCGCTCACCCGGTGCGAGCGGGCGAAGTCGAGCAGGGAGGCCACCACGTCCTCCGCCTTGAGGCGCACCACCTCCGCCCCCAGCTCGCGGGCCAGGTCCGCGTTCTCGAGCAGGCGGCGCTGGGCCTCGGAGTCGATCCGCTGCGGAGACTCGTCGGGGGTCTCGACGTAGACCACGAACCAGTCGGTGTTGAGCCGGCCCGCCATCCGCGAGCCCCGCCGGAGGAGGGCGAGGGCGCGGGGCGGGTTCGAGGAGAGGCAGACCATCACCCGCCCCGGGGGCGGGGCGGCCGCGCCCGGCGCGCCGACCTTGGCGCTCCGGTCGAGCGACTCCGCCACCTCGCGCAGGGAGAGCTCGCGCAGGGTGGCGAGGTTCGCGCCGGTGAAGAAGTGCTCGAGCGCCCAGGGGATCCGGTCCGGCGGGTAGATCTTGCCGCCCCGGAGCCGGTCGAGCAGGTCCTCCATCGCCAGGTCGAGGTTCACGATCTGGTCGGCCTGCTCGAGGAACCGGTCCGGCACGGTCTCCCGCACCCGCACCCCGGTGGTGCGGAGCACGAGGTCGTTGAGGCTCTCGAGGTGCTGCACGTTCAGCGCCCCGATCACGTGGATCCCGGCGGCGAGCAGGTCCTGCACGTCCTGGTAGCGCTTGCGGTTCCTCGAGCCGGGGGCGTTGGTGTGCGGGATCTCGTCCACGATCGCGATGGCGGGCCGGCGCGCCAGGGCCGCCTCGAGGTCCAGCTCCTCCACCGAGACCCCCCGGTACGCGACCCGCCGGCGCGGGACCAGCTCGAGGTCGCCCACCAGGGCGGCGGTCTCGGCCCGGCCGTGGGTCTCGACCAGCGCTCCCACCACGTCGACGCCGCGCCGGCGGAGGGCGTGCGCCTCCTCCAGCATCCGCCAGGTCTTGCCCACCCCCGCGGCGTAGCCGACGTAGAGCTTGAGCCGCCCGCGCTTGCCGCGCTCGAGCAGCTCGAGGAAGTCCTCCGGGCTCCGGCGCGGGGCGGTGACGGGGTCGGGGCGGATCACGGAGGGTGTCGATCCTAGCGCGTCCGGGCCGGGCGTAAGGCTCGTCCGTCGCCGCCCGCCGGCCGGCGGGTGCCTCCGCGCTCCTTCGGCCCCACGTCAAGGCTTGCAAAATGCAATGGTCGGGGCCGCCGACCGCGCAGGATGCAATCCAATGGGGGGCCCCCATTGGCTCGCCATCCCACCCGGCCTTCTCACCCGCCGCGGCCCGGTGTTAGACCTCCGGCCGCCCGGCCGGGTACCCCCGGCCTGTCCCACTCCATGAGCACACACCCGGCCCCCACCCCGCCCGCCGAGCCCCCGCCGCCGGGCGAGGAGCGGCCCACCCAGACCTCGCGCCTCCGGCGCTTCCTCCTCGGCGCTCCGCGCGACTTCGAGGACCCGCACACCTACCACTCCATCTCCCTGATCGCCGTCCTCGCCTGGGTGGGCCTGGGCGCCGACGGGCTCTCCTCCTCGGCCTACGGTCCCGACGAGGCGTTCCGGGCCCTCGGGGGCCACACCTACCTGGCGATCGCCCTCGCCCTCGCCACCGGGATCACCGTCCTCGTCATCTCGGTCGCCTACTCGCAGATCATCAAGCACTTCCCGTTCGGCGGCGGCGGATACGTGGTCGCCTCCCAGCTCCTCGGGCCCCGGACCGGCGTCGTCTCGGGCTCGGCCCTCCTGGTCGACTACGTCCTGACCATCTCCGTGTCGATCGCGAGCGGCGGCGACGCGGTCTTCAGCTTCCTCCCCGCCCACTGGGCGGCCTGGAAGCTCCCCCTCGAGGTGGCGGCGATCCTCCTCCTCGTGGTCCTGAACCTGCGCGGGGTGAAGGAGTCGGTCTCGATCCTCGCCCCGATCTTCGTCGTCTTCCTCCTCACCCACGCGGTGCTGGTCTTCGGCGGCATCGGGGCCCACCTGGGAGACGTCCCGCAGGTGGCCGGGGAGGTGACCCGCGGCTTCCGCAGCGGCGTGGCGGAGC
>DATKAL010000409.1:0-4691 GCA_035498135.1 Anaeromyxobacter sp. | reverse complement strand
AGCTCCCGGCCGAAGGGGGTGGCGAGCACGCGCCGGCAGGAGACCAGCACCACCCGGTCGTGCTCGGCAGCCAGGGCCCCGAGAGGCAGGACGGCGCCGGGACCGACCCGGACCGGGTACTCGTGCGCTCCCTGGCGCGCGGCGATCAGCTCGACGAGCTCTGGGGGGGTGGTCATGGTGGGTTCACCTCGAGCGCGTCCGGGCCGGGGACGGCGGGCCGCCCGAGCGCCCCCAGGATCCGGCGGGCGACGGCCTCGGGAGAGAGCCCGTCCACGCGCACCGAGAGCTGCGCGCGGCGGTAGAGGGGGAGCCGGGCGGCGAGCAGCGGCTCCCAGCGATCGGCCAGCGGGCGCCCCTCCCCGCCGCCGAGGCGCCGGGCGGCCTCGGCCGCCGAGACGTCGAGGAAGCAGACCCGGCCGCGGGCGAGGAGGAGCGCGGCGCTCCGCGGGTCGCAGAACGCCCCGCCGCCCAGGTCGGCCACCACGCCGGCGGGGAGCGACGCCACCGCCTCCCGCTCCAGGGCCCGGAAGGTCGCCTCGCCGTCCTCCGCGAAGATGCGCGGGATGGGCTTCCCCGCCCGGGCCGCGATCGCGGCGTCGAGCGCCGCCACGCGCCTCCCCAGCAGCCGGCCGAGGACCGCCGCCACCGTGGACTTGCCGGACCCCATCATCCCGCAGAGGGCCAGGGTCTCAGCGGGTCCGAGCGGCATAGGCCTCCAGCGCCT
Organism: Anaeromyxobacter sp.; assembly: GCA_035498135.1. Lineage (GTDB taxonomy): Bacteria > Myxococcota > Myxococcia > Myxococcales > Anaeromyxobacteraceae > Anaeromyxobacter. The sequence goes on along the minus strand of DATKAL010000409.1, from coordinate 3,967 downwards.
TCTCCACGTCCCCCACCGCGTCGCCGCCGAACTTCTCCAGGAAGGCGTCGGCCAGCTCCCAGGCCACCGCCGCCTCCCCCACCACGGCCGCGGCCGGGACCGCGCACACGTCGCTCCGCTCGTAGCGCGCCTGGGTGGCCTCCCGGGTCTCGAGGTCCACGGTGGCGAGCGGGTGGAGCATGGTGGGGATGGGCTTCATGAAGGCGCGCAGGCGCAGCGGCATCCCGTCGGTCATCCCGCCCTCCAGGCCGCCCGCGCGGTTGGTGTCCCGGAAGAACCCGCGGCCCGGGGCGTGGTGGATGGCGTCGTGGAACTCGTAGCCCGGGCGGCCGACCTGGGTCCCGTCGCCGACCTCGACCGCCCGGATCGCCTGGATCCCGCAGAGCCCGGCGGCGAGGCGGGCGTCGAGGCGCCGGTCCGGGTGGACGTGGCTGCCGAGGCCGATGGGGAGCCCCTCGGCGTAGACGTCGAACGCCCCGCCGATCGAGCCGCCCCGGGCCTTCTCGGCGTCGATCAGCGCGCGCCACTCGGCCGCCACCGCCTCGTCGTCGACGTGCAGGTCGGAGGCCTCGATCGCCTCCCGCTGCTCGGCGGTGGGCGGGGCGTCGGCGGGCCGGGCGCGCGGCCCGATCGCCACCACCCGCGAGGAGATCCGGATCCCGAACCGCCCGAGGAGCGCCTTGGCGAGCGCGCCCAGGGCCACGATCGTGGCGGTGCCCCGGGCGCTCGAGCGCTCCAGCACGTCGCGGGCGTCGTCGAGGCCGTACTTGAGCGCCCCCGCCAGATCGGCGTGGCCGGGGCGGACCTGGGTGAACTTCTTCCCCCCGCGGGCGTAGGGGGAGACGAGCTCCTTCCAGTTCTCGTGGTCCTTGTTCCAGACCACCAGGGCGATGGGGGCGCCGGTGGTCGTCCCCCCGCGCAGCCCGGCGAGGAACTGGGCGGCGTCGGTCTCGATCTTCATCCGCCCGCCGCGCCCGTAGCCCTTCTGCCGCCGGCGCAGGTCCCGGTCCACGGCGGCGAAGTCGATCGCCAGACCGGCCGGGAACCCCTCGGCGATCGCCACCAGGGCAGGGCCGTGGGACTCGCCCGCGGTGAGGTACCTGAGCTTCATGGCCTAGGCTCCCGGGGCGCGAGCGATCGCGGCCGCCATGACCGCCTCCGGCGCCGGCCGGCCGGTCCAGAGGGTGAAGGCGAGGGCGCCCTGGCGCACCAGGATCTGCTCGCCGGTGACGAGCCGCGCCCCGGCCGCCCGGGCCGCCCGCGCGAACTCGGTCTCGCCGTAGACGAAGTCGAGGGCAACCTGGCCGGCCCGCAGGCGGAAGGCGGGGAGCCGGGGCTCGTGGCCGGTGAGGCCGACGCTGGTCCCGTTCACCACCACGTCGGCGCGCTCCACCTCGGCGGCGAGCTCGCCGAACCCGGCCGGGTGGGCGCGGGCCACGCGCGGCGGCGCCGCGGCGCGCAGGGCCTGGACCAGCTCGGCGGCCGCCTCGGTCCGGCGCGCCGCCACCCGGAGCTCGGTCCCGAGCCGGAGCAACGCCCAGGCCGCCGCCCGGGCGGCGCCGCCGGCGCCGATCAGCAGGGCGCGCGCGCCGGTCCTTACCCCGGCCGCCTCGAGCAGCGACTGACAGGCGGGAGCGTCGGTGTTGAACCCCTCCCAGCCCGGCGCGGTCCGCCGGAGGGTGTTGACCGCGCCCACCTCCTCGGCCACCGGGTCGAGCGCCACGCAGGCGGCCGCGGCCCGCTGCTTGTGGGGCACGGTGACGTTGAGCCCCTGGAAGCCGAGGGCGTGCGCCCCGCGGAGCGCCTCGTCGAGCCGGTCGGGGGCGACGGGGAGGGCCAGGTAGGAGGCGTCGATCCCCAGGGCGGCGAAGGCGGCGCCCTGCATCTCCGGCGAGCGGCTGTGGGCCACCGGGTAGCCGATCACGCCGTAGATCGCCGTGTGGCCGGTGACCGGGCTCATCGGGCGCCGCCCCCGCAGAGGCCGTCGAGGAGGCCGAAGAAGGAGGGGAAGCTGGTGGCCACGCAGGAGACGTCGTCGAGGACCACCTCCTGGCCCCCGGCGAGGAGCTGGGCGATCGCCATCGACATGGCGATGCGGTGGTCGAGGCGCGTCTCGACCGACACCCCGCGCAGCTGGGTCGGCCCCTCGATGGCGCAGCCGTCATCGAAGAGCTCGATCCGGGCGCCGGCGCGGGCCAGGGCCTCCCCCATCACCGCCAGCCGGTCCGATTCCTTCACCCGCAGCTCCTTCGCGTCCCGGATCACCGTCCGCCCGCGGGCCTGCGTGGCCATCACCATGAAGACCGGGATCTCGTCGATGAGCCGCGGCACCAGGGCGCCCGCGATCTCCCCGGCGCGCAGCTCCGCCGCCTCCACGGTCACGTCCGCCCGGAGCTCGCCGGCGATCTCCCGTTCGCCCGCGCGGGTCACCCGGGCCCCCATGGCGGCGAGCACCTCGAGGAGGCCGGTGCGGGTCTCGTTCACCCCCAGGTTCCGGACCGTGACCCGCGAGCCGGGGAGCGCGGCCGCGGCGCAGAGGAAGAAGGCCGCCGAGGAGATGTCCCCGGGGACGTCCACCCGGGTCCCGGTGAGGGCGGAGGGCCCGAGCGTCACCGAGAGCCCGTCCACCCTCACCGGCACCCCCATCCCCCGGAGCATCCGCTCGGTGTGGTCGCGCGAGCGCTCCGGCTCGACCACCGTGGTCTCGCCCTCGGCGAACAGGCCGGCGAGGAGGCAGGCGCTCTTCACCTGGGCGCTCGCCACCGGGAGCTCGTGCCGCACCCCGCGGAGCGGGCCCCCGCGGATCACCACCGGCGGGAGCCGGTCGCCGTCGCGGGCGGAGAGGCTCGCGCCCATGCGCCGGAGGGGATCGATCACCCGCCGCACCGGCCGCCGGCGGAGCGAGGCGTCCCCGGTGAGGACCGAGAGCCCGGGGACGCCGGAGAGGACGCCGGTGAGGAGGCGGAGGCTGGTCCCCGAGTTCCCGCAGTCGATCACGTCGCCCGGCTCGCGGAGCCGCTCCGGGGGGGTGACGACCACCTCGCTCCCCTCGGTCCGGACCTTCGCCCCGAGCGCCTCCACCGCCTTGCGGGTGGAGTGCACGTCCTCGGCGTCGAGGAGCCCGGCGACCCGGGTCTCCCCCCGGGCCAGGGCGCCGAAGAGGAGGCTCCGGTGGGAGATCGACTTGTCGCCCGGGACCTCGACGGTCCCGGCGAGCGGCCCGCGGCGGCGGCAGACCAGGGGTCCCTTCAAAAGAGCTCCTCCCGGGCGGCCCGGGCCGCCTCCAGGGCCGAGCGCGCCCCCTCGGGCGACTCGGCGATCGCGGCCAGGATGCGGGAGAGGTGGCGCTCGAGCCGGCGCGCCGCCTCCGGCACGTGCGCGTTGCGACGGGCCACCTCGCCCTGGATGTCGAAGGGGAAGGAGGCGAGCCGGGTCATGTCCTTGAGCCCCGGGCCGGCGAGCGCGGTGGCGAGCGGCCCGGCCTCGCGGGCGGCGACCGAGAGCGCCGAGGCCACGAGGTAGGGGAGGTGCGAGACCATCGCCACCGCGGCGTCGTGCTCGGCGGCGCTGCACCGCTCCACCCGGGCCCCGAGCGCGAGGTGGAGCGCCGCCACCCGCTCGACCGCCTCGGGGGCGCCGTCGGTGCAGACCGCCACCGTCCCGCCCTTCCACTTGTCGGCGCTCGCCCCCGCGTAGCCGCCGTGCCCGCCGAACATGGGGTGCGCGCCCACGAAGGCGACGTCCCCCCGGACCCGCTCGCGGGCCAGGCCCACCACCCGCTCCTTCGCCCCGCCCACGTCGGTGAGGACGGCGCCGTCCGGGAGGAGGGCCGAGACCGGGCCGAGGAGCGCCTCGATCCCGGCCACCGGGGTGCAGAGCACCGCCAGGGAGCAGCCGCCCAAAGCCGGCCCGGGCGCGGCAAAAGCCTCGTCCGCCACCCCATCCCGCAGGGCCTGCTCGCGGATCT
>DATKAL010000408.1:0-5525 GCA_035498135.1 Anaeromyxobacter sp. | reverse complement strand
CTCCCGCCGCTAGCCCACGGGCCGCGCTGGCAGATCGGCGGTCCGGCTGGTAAGGTGTGCCACCTGCGCGCCCCGCCCGCGCCCGCTTCCGGCGCGCGCGGCGGACGCCCTCCGCCCCGACCGGCCCCGCCGGCCCGGGGCGCGGGGTGGGCGGCCGTGAGGGAGTCTCGATGCCGAACGTGGTGGTCGTCGGAGCCCAGTGGGGCGACGAGGGCAAGGGCAAGATCGTCGATCTGCTCACGCAGTATGCGGACGTGGTGGTCCGGTTCCAGGGCGGCAACAACGCCGGCCACACCCTGGTGGTGGGAGGGGAGAAGACCGTCCTCCACCTCATCCCCTCCGGCATCCTCCACCCGGGGAAGTCCTGCGTCATCGGCAACGGGGTGGTGATCGACCCCGAGGTGCTGGTGGTCGAGATCGACCGGCTGAAGCAGAAGGGGTTCCTGAAGGACGACGGCCAGCTGGTGGTCTCGCTGGACGCCCACGTGATCATGCCGTGGCACAAGGCGATCGACCTCGCCCGCGAGAACGCGATGGGGGAGGGGAAGATCGGGACCACCGGCCGCGGCATCGGCCCCACCTACGAGGACAAGGTGGCCCGGCGCGGCCTGCGCATCCGCGACCTCCTCGACGAGGCCCGCCTCGCCCGGAAGGTGAAGGACCGCGCCGCGCTCGCCCGGGAGGAGCTGCGCCGCCTGGGGGCGGGCGCGCCCGACTTCGACGACGCGGCGCTCGTGAAGCGCTACGCCGAGCTCGGGCGGCGGGTGGCGGGCTACGCCACGGACGTCTCCATCTGGCTCCACCGGGCGCTGGCCCAGGGGAAGCAGCTCCTCTTCGAGGGCGCCCAGGGCACGATGCTGGACGTGGACCACGGCACCTACCCGTTCGTCACCAGCTCCAACACGGTGGCGGGCAACGCGGTGGTGGGGAGCGGCCTCGGCCCGACCGCGGTCGACTACGTGCTCGGCATCTCCAAGGCCTACTCCACCCGCGTGGGCGGCGGCCCGTACCCGACCGAGCTCAAGGACGAGACCGGCGAGCGGCTCCGCAAGATCGGGGGCGAGTACGGAGCCACCACCGGCCGCCCGCGCCGGACCGGCTGGATGGACGCGCTCGCCCTGCGCTACGCCGCCCGGGTGAACGGCCTCTCCGCCCTCGCCCTCACCAAGCTCGACGTGCTCACCGGCTTCGACCCGCTCCGGATCGCGGTCGCCTACGAGGCGGACGGGAAGCGGCTGGACGAGATGCCCGGCGATCCGGAGCTGCTGGAGCGCTGCCGGCCGGTCTACGAGGAGCTCCCCGGCTGGACGGAGAAGCTCGAGCACCTCCGGACCTGGGACGACCTGCCTCCCAAAGCCCGGGCCTACGTGAAGCGAGTCGAGGCGCTGGTGGGGATCAAGGTGATCGGCTGCTCGGTGGGGGCCGATCGCGGCGAGACCATCCTGGTCGAGAACCCGTTCCGCGCGAGGTAGGGCGCCTCCCCGGCCCGCGGCTCGCCGCGGCAGCCGGGGGAGCGGCCCGTCCCGTCATCGCCCATGCGTCTCCTCGCGCTCGCCGGCCTTCTCCTCGCAGCCCCGCCCGCCCGCCCGGCCTCGGCCCCCGAGCCGCCCACGGCGGGGATCGCCTCGCCCCCGGCGTCGGCCCCGCCTGCGGCCTCCCCCGCCCTGGCCGACAAGCTCGCCCAGGGGGACGCCGCCTTCGGGGCGGGCGACTATCGCGGCGCCCTGTTCGCCTACCAGGACGCCGTCTACCTGGAGCCGACCAACGCTGCCGCGCGCGTGAAGCTCGGGCGGGCCTACCTCGCCCTGCGCTACCCGGACCAGGCCCAGGCCCAGGCCGAGCAGGCGCTGGCCGCAGACCCCTCGAGCGAGGACGCCCGGCGCCTGCTGGAGGAGGCGCGGAACGCGCCTGCCCACCCGGGCCTACCGCCGCGCGCCGCGCCGGCCGGCGCGAGCGCCACGGCGGCTGCTGCCGCGCCGTCCCCGGTGCCCGCGGCGCCGCGGCCGCCGCCCAGGAGCTACAAGCTCCCGGCGGAGGCGGCGGGCGGCTCCGGGCCCACCCCCCTGGCCGCCCCGGTGCAGGTCGTCGCCGCCGCGCCGGCCGCCGCCCCCCCGGCTCCGCCGCCCCCACCGCCGGCGCCTGGCCCGGCCGCGGCCCAGCACTACCGGAACGCCCTCGACCTCATCGCCCGCCGCGAGTACGCCGCCGCCGTCGTCGAGCTGAACGACGCGGTCGCCCAGGAGCCGAAGCTCGGGGTGGCCTACGCGGCCCGCGCCAGCGCCCACTTCGGCCTCGGCCGCTACAAGGAAGCCGCCGCCGACTACACCGCGGCGATGTCGCTCGAGCCGAGCCTGGCCACCCCGGTCTACGGCCTGGCCGAGGCGTACCGGCTGCTCGGCGATCCCCGCGCCGCGGACCTCTACCGGCGCTACGCCCAGAGCCAGGCCTCCGACGTCCGGGAGGACCTGCGGGCGGTGGCCGCGCGCCGTGCCGAGGAGCTGAGCGCCCGCTGAGATCCTGCGCGGGCGGCGCGACCTCTCGGGAGCCGGCCAGGGAGAGCGGGGGCCGGAGCCCCCGCCCGCCGGGCCAGGTCACGGCGCCTGCGTGAACACCACCCCCACCGGCGACGTGCCATCGCTGGTGGTCCCGTCGCCGAGCTGGCCGAGGCCGTTGGCGCCCCAGCACCGCGCCGAGCCGTCGGAGAAGACGGCGCAGCTCGACGTGCCGCCGGCCGTGATGCCGACGGCGCCGCCCAGGCCCGTCACCGCCACCGGCGTGCTCTCGTCGAGCAGCGTGCCGTCGCCGAGCTGGCCGTTGCCGTTCCAGCCCCAGCACCAGGCGGTGCCGTCGACCGCCCGGGCGCACGTGTGCGCGAGCCCGCCGGAGACCCGGGAGACGCCCGTCGTCAGCGCGACCGGCGTCGGGACCAGCGACTGGCCGGCTGGAGACCCGTCGCCCAGCTGACCGTTGCTGTTGTAGCCCCAGCACCAGGCGCTGCCGTCGTCGATGGCCGCGCAGGTGTGATACCCCCCCGCCGAGACGTCGGCGGCGCCCGAGAGCCCGGTGACCGTCACCGGCACGGGGCTGTTCGCGCCGGTGCCGTCGCCGAGCTCGCCGAAGGTGTTGTCGCCCCAGCACCGCACCCCGCCGCCGGACAGCCGGGCGCAGGTGTGGCCGAAGCCGCCGGTCAGGGCCGCCACGCCCGTGAGCCCGCTGACCGCGACCGGGGTCGTGCGCGCGACGGTCGTGCCGTCGCCGAGCTGGCCGACGTCGTTGGCGCCCCAGCACCGCGCGGTCCCGCCGGAGATGACGGCGCAGGAGTGGAGCCCGCCGGCGGCGAGGTCGACCGCCCCGGAGAGCCCGCTCACCACGACCGGCGCCGTCTGCGGGGTGGTGTTGCCGTTGCCCAGCTGCCCGGCCTCGTTGTCGCCCCAGCACTTCGCCGTGCCGTTGGTGAGGAGCGCGCAGGCGTGGAAGGCGCCGACGGCGATGGCCGTGGCGCCGGTGACGCCCGGCACCGGGACCGGCGTCAGCTCGGTCGGGAGCGTCGAGTCCCCGAGCTGGCCGAGGCTGTTGTCGCCCCAGCAGCGGACCGTGCCGTCGGAGACGAGCGCGCAGGCGGACTGGTATCCCTCGGAGGCGGTGACGAGGTAGAGGTTGCAGACGTACTGGGTGAGCGACGGCTGGATCTCGGACGGCTGGAGGATGCCGTCGCCGTTCGCGTCGATGCCGGCGTCGATGCGAACGCCGCCGCGCGCGCAGACGCCGCCGAGCGGCGCGTTGGACGCCGCGTAGAGCCGGCTCCCGCCGTTGCAGACGTAGGCGGTGGCGGAGACCTCGGAGGGGTCCAGGACGCCGTTCCGGTTGGAGTCGAGGCCGGTCTGGATCTTCTCCCCGCCCGTCGGGCAGTTGGCGCCGGGTGGCTCGGCCGTGACCAGGAACGCCGAGTTGAGGCCGTTGGTGCCCGGCGCCCCGGGGGCGCCGTTGCAGACGTAGGAGGTGGCGGTGACCTCGGACGGGTCGAGCACCCCGTTGCCGTTGGTGTCGACGCCCGAGAGGATGGCCTTGCCGCCGAAGGCGCAGTTCGCGCCGGCCGGCTCGTCGACCTGGCGAACGAGCGACACGGCCCCGGGGAGGCCCTGGGCGCCGGGGGCGCCGTTGCAGACGTAGCGCGTGCCGGTCACCTCGCCGGGCTGGAGCAACCCGTCGCCGTTGGTGTCGGCGCCGGTGCGGACCACGATGCCGCCGTTCGCGCAGTTGGCCCCCGGGGGCTCGACCGCGGTGCTCACCAGCGCGTTGAGGCCCGGCGTGCCGTCGCACACGAAGCTCGTGCTCGTGACCTCCGCCGGCTCGAGCACTCCGTCTCGGTTCAGGTCCAGGCCGCTCATGATGGCGGTGCCGCCGGCCGGGCAGTTCGCGCCCGCCGGCTCGGGTGCCGAGGTGAAGAGGGTGGAGAGGCCGTTCTGGCCGTTCGCGCCGTTCGCGCCGTTGCACACGTACGAGGTGGACGTCACCTCGGCGGGCTGGAGGGTGCCGTCGCCGTTCGCGTCGAGGCCGCCCTGGACCCGGAGGCCGCCGTTCGCGCAGTTGGCGCCGGCCGGCTCCTGGGTGATGGAGATCAGGAAGTCGTGGCCGTTGAGGCCGCCGTTCGCGCCGTTGCACACGTACGAGGTGGACGTCACCTCCCCGGCCTGGAGGGCGCCGTCGCGGTTGGCATCGACCCCGCTCTGCAGCTTCACGCCGCCGTAGGTGCAGTTCGCGCCGGGCGGCTCGGTCGTGCTGGTGAGGAGCGTGGCGAGCCCATCCTGCCCGTTGCAGACGGTGGAGGTGGTGGTGACCTCCGCGGGGTCGAGCACGCCGTTGCCGTTGCCGTCGAGGCCCGAGTTGATGGCGAAGCCACCGGCGGGGCAGGACGCCCCCGGCGCGACGGGATCGACCCTGATCAGGGTGGTCTTCCCGTTCTGCCCGTTCTGCCCATCCTTGCCGTTCGATCCCGAGCAAGCCGCCGCGAAGGCGGCGACGATGATCACGCGACGCATGGAGCCTCCCCCTGAGAGCCGGTGCTCCAAGCGAAGTAAGCTCGACCTCCTCCTGCACAAGGCCCGTGAACGTGTCCTTCACTCCCTGGACGCGCCGGGAAAACGCTGTCTTCACTCACGAGATCTCGTGCCGGGTGCTCTACGTGGTCCTCCGGGCCCCGGAGAGAGTGCGCGGCACCCCGGACCCCCGCCGGGCCGGTGGCAGCGCCACGACCTCGGCGCGGCGCCTCAGGAGCCGGCGTGGGCGAGCGCGGCGGCCGCCAGGGCGAGGAGCGCCGCGGCGGCGAGCGGGCCGGGCCGGCGGCGCGGCCTGGGGCGCCCCTCCGCGCGCGGGCGGGGCGCGCCGCCGGGCAGCTCGAGGGCGAGGATCGTCTCCCCGATCCCGATGGTGTCCCCGGCGCGGAGCGTCCGCCGGCCGACGATCCGGACCCCGTTCAGCGCGACCCCGTTCTTCGCCCCCAGGTCCTCGAGGAGCGCCCCCCCGCC
>DATKAL010000407.1:0-13398 GCA_035498135.1 Anaeromyxobacter sp. | reverse complement strand
GCGCCCCGGCTCCCCTGGGCGAGCGAGGGGAGCGAGGCGAGGGTGCCCGAGCCGACCCGCACCCCGGAGAACTTCCCCGCCGGGAGGAAGGCGCCCGCCGGCCGGCCGCCCTCGTCGGTGGCGGCCGGCTCCCCGAAGGCGAGCACCGGCGCCCCCGCCTCCAGGCGGCGCAGGATCTCCTTGGCCTCGCCCGGCGCGAGGGCCCCGGCGTCGGCGAGGACCAGGGCCGCGCCGGCCGGCACGTCCTGGAGCCGCGTCACCACCGGCGCCTGTACGTGGAGGGCGGCCAGGGCGTCGGCGGCGAGCTCGACCGCCTGGCGGTGGCGTCCGCCCGTCCAGAGGTCGGCCTCGCCCGAGTAGAGGACCGCGCACTCGGCGACCGGCTGGGCCGCGGCGGGCGGCCGGCCGGCGCGGAGCGAGAGCTGGCGCGCCAGGCGCCGCACGCTCGCCACCTCGGCCCCGGCCTCCCCCGCCGGCTCGAGGCCCGCGAGCTCCACCCCGCAGGTGGCGGCCACCGCCGCCAGCCGGGCCAGGGCCGGCCCCGGGGCGCCGCCGGCGAGGGCCACCGCGGCCGGCCGGCGACGCATCACCGCGCGCAGGAGGCGGAAGAGGCCGAGCCCGGTCCCGGGGCCCGGCGGGGCGACGGTGAAGATGGCGGCGTCGAGGTGGCGCGCAGCGCGCAGCTGGGCGGGGCCGAGCGCCTCGAACTGGGCCACCACCTCGAACGGGCGGGCGGCCGTCCGCCCCGCGTCGCGGGCCGCCCGGGCGTAGTCCCGCACGGCGAGCTCGAGGGCCTCGTTGCGGAAGCGCCAGAAATCGCGGCCGAAGGGGAGCTGCTCGAAGGTGACCGCGCCGGGCGCGGCCGCCAGGGCGTCCCGCGCCAGGGCCAGGTAGTCGATGGGCTGGAAGTGATCGCCGTACTCGCGCTCCAGCCGCCGGCCGAGCTCGCGCTGGCACTCGACGCAGAACCCGGCCCCGAGGAGCCCGAGCGCCAGGGAGGCGTCGGGGCGGTCGAGGCAGACGCCGGCGAACCCCGCCTCCAGGGCGGCCCGCGACGCCTCGCCCACCCGGGCCCGCTGTCGCGGCGACGAGAGGCAGGCGCGGGGCGGGCCGGAGAGGCCGGCCGGGGCGCCGTCCGCGGCCCGGCACGCCTCCGCGGCGGCGGCCGCGCGGCCGGTGGGCAGGTCGGCGAGGGCGTGGTTCACGAGCGGCGCCGGGAGCGGCTCCGCCGGGGGGGCGAGGAGGGGCTCGGCGGCGAGCGCCTCCGCCGCCCGCGCCGCCTCCTCCGGGAGCGCGCCGGGCGCCAGGCGGTACGGGGCGAAGACGTCGGCGAGCGGCATGGAGGCAGCCGAGCCTACGACGCCCCCGGGCCTCCGGCAATGGGCGCCCGTGGGCCCGGCGACGCCCTCGCCCTCTCCCGGGTGGCGGCCCGGCCCGGACGGCCCCGAACCGGACGGGGGCAGGGTGCGCGGCAGACACACCCCGAGGGTTTGACGCGCTCGAAAACCCCGTGGTACGGGATCCGCAACTCGGGCAAGACGCGCGATCGTGGGACGGGCACGCGCGCGGCCCAACCTCCGGAGGCCTCTCGGCAATGGGCGAAATGTTCGGAACGCTCGCGAAGCACTACCACGAGGGCGGATGGATGATGCACCCCATCCTCGCCTCGCTCTTCGTGGTCGTGGGCCTCGTCATCGACCGCGCCTTCGCGCTCTACGTGGCGGCCTCGGTCGACAAGGAGGCGTTCCTCAAGGGGCTGAAGGACCACATCTACCGGGGCGACCTGGACCGCGCGATCAGCTTCTGCGCCTCGCAGAAGAAGACGCCGCTGGTCTCGGTGATCAAGGCCGGGCTCATCAACGTCCCCAAGGGGGAGGCCGACGTGCAGGCGGCCATGGACGAGGCGACCCTGCGCGAGTCGCCGCGCATCGAGCGCCGGACCGGCTACCTGGCGATGCTGGGCAACGTCGCCACCCTGCTCGGCCTCCTCGGCACGATCGTCGGCCTGATCGGCGCCTTCGGCGCGGTGGCCAACGCCAGCCCGGCCGACAAGGCCACCATCCTCGCCTCGTCGATCTCCGAGGCCATGAACTGCACCGCCTTCGGGCTGCTCACCGCCATCCCCGCCCTGGTCTTCTACTCGGTCCTGCAGGGGCGCTCGCAGCACATGCTGGACGAGATCAACGAGACCAGCGTCTCGGTCCTGAACCTCATCATCGCCAACCGGGACAAGATGAAGGTCCCGGCGCCGGTGGCGGTGGAGGAGCAGGCCGGGTAGCGCCCCCCCTCCGGGCGGGCGGACCAGGACGAGAGGAGGAAGCCGATGGGCGGCGGCGCGATGCCCGAGCAGGGCGGCGGCGGCAGGCGGAAGCGCAAGGCGCTCGACGCGGTGATCAACGTCGTGCCGGCGATCGACCTCCTCTCCTGCTGCATCACCTTCCTGCTCTACACCGCCGTCTGGACCCAGATCTCCCGCCTCCAGGTGCAGCAGTTCGGCTCGGGGGCGCCCGAGCCGGCCCAGGCGGAGCAGCAGAAGAGCGTGGTGGTGACCCTGGCGGTGGGCGAGCGGGGGATGGTCCTCTCCAGCACCGCGGGGCTCTCCATCGAGATCCCGCTCGAGCGGACCGGCGGCGGCGTGCGGCAGGACTACCGGGCCCTGAACGACCGGCTCCGGCAGCTCCGCAACGACTACCCGGAGACCGCGGCGATCACGGTCTCGGCCGAGGACACCGTCCCCTACGGCGACCTGGTGCAGGTGATCGACACCTGCGTCGGCCAGGGGCTGGTGTCGGTCTCGGTGACCGGGGTCTAGGGAGAGGCGAGCGTGCCCATCGTCACCCCAGGCAAGCGCCCGGCGCCCCGGTTCGAGAGATCGCGGATCCTGGGGGGCAAGTTCTCCCGGGGGCGCAAGGCCACCAACGCCGACCTGAACGTCGTGCCCATGGTGGACATGATGACCATGCTGGTCATCTTCCTCCTGCAGCAGTTCTCGTCCACGGGCGAGGTGCTGTACATGCAGAAGGACATCAAGCTCCCCGACGCCCAGCACGGCCAGACGATCGAGATCGCGCCGGTGGTGGCGGTGAGCGCCTCGCAGGTGGTGGTGACCGGCGTCAAGGTGGCGGAGATCGCCGACCTCGATCGGGACGGGGGCTACCTCAACATCCCCGCCCTGGAGGAGCGGCTCCGCGACGAGAAGAAGCGCTGGGACTTCATCCACCAGCAGGACCCCACCGCCCGGTGGGACGGGACGGTCAACATCCAGGCGGACAAGGCGGTGCCGTTCCGGATCGTGAAGCGGGTCATGTACTCCTGCGGGGTGGCGGGCTACTTCAACGTGAACTTCGCCGCCCTCGACCTCGGCTCGGCCGCCGCCGCTCCCGCCAAGGCTCCGGGCGCAGGCTAGCGCGTCGGACGACCCGGCCCGGGGTCGTGAGAGGCGCTCTCGGCCCGCCGCCAGGCGCGGCTTGCCAAAGTCCGCTCCGGGCCGGTACTATCCGGCCTCCCGTCATCCCAACGGCTGCGCATCTTTGCGCAACGCATCGGGTTTTTGCGAATACTGCCATTCGTCGGAGGGGCCCTGCACACCATGAACCTGTCCAGCCTGCTCACCTCGCTCACGCTCGCCTCCGGCGGGCACGGCGAGGCGAACCTCATCCTCCCGGATCTGCGCAGCGAGGCCTTCCTCGGCGGCGTGAACGGCCATTCGCTCCTCCTGGTCGGGATCCTGGTGTCCCTGGCCGGCCTGGTCTTCGGCCTGGTCGCGGCGCGGCAGCTCAAGGCGCTCCCGGTGCACCGCTCGATGCGCGAGATCTCGGAGCTGATCTACGAGACCGCCAAGACCTACCTGGTCACCCAGGGCAAGTTCATCGCGATCCTCTGGGCGTTCATCGCGGTGATCATCGTCGCCTACTTCGGCTTCCTCACCACCGGCCCCGACGGCGGCCAGGGGATGGGGGCGGGCCGGGTGCTGCTCATCCTGGTGATGAGCCTGATCGGCATCCTCGGCTCCTCCGGCGTGGCCTGGTTCGGCATCCGCGTGAACACCTACGCGAACAGCCGCTCCGCCTTCGCCGCCCTGGGGGGGAAGCCCTTCCCCACCTACGCCATCCCGCTCAAGGCCGGCATGTCGATCGGCACGATGCTCATCAGCGTCGAGCTGCTCATCATGCTCTGCATCCTGCTCTTCGTGCCCGCGGACCTGGCCGGCCCCTGCTTCATCGGCTTCGCCATCGGCGAGTCGCTGGGCGCCTCCGCCCTCCGCATCGCCGGCGGCATCTTCACCAAGATCGCCGACATCGGCTCCGACCTGATGAAGATCGTCTTCAAGATCAAGGAGGACGACGCGCGCAACCCGGGCGTGATCGCCGACTGCACCGGCGACAACGCCGGCGACTCGGTCGGCCCCTCCGCGGACGGCTTCGAGACCTACGGCGTGACCGGGGTGGCGCTCATCAGCTTCATCCTGCTCGCGGTGGTGAACCCGAGCACCCAGGTGAAGCTGCTGGTCTGGATCTTCGCCATGCGCATCATGATGGTGATCGCCTCGGTGGTCTCCTACTGGATCAACGAGGCGCTGGCCTCGGCCCGGTACAGGGTCGCCGACTCCATGAACTTCGAGGCCCCCCTCACCGTGCTGGTGTGGCTCACCTCGCTGGTCTCGGTCGGCCTCACCTTCCTGGTCTCGTACCTCCTCGTCGGCGGCCTCGGCGACGGGACGATGTGGTGGAAGCTCTCCACCATCATCACCTGCGGCACCCTGGCGGGCGCGATCATCCCGGAGATGATCAAGGTCTTCACCTCCATGAACTCCGGCCACGTCCGCGAGGTGGTCACCGCCTCGAAGGAGGGCGGCGCCTCGCTCAACGTCCTCTCCGGCCTCACCGCCGGGAACTTCTCCGCCTTCTGGATGGGGCTCGTGATCATTGCCCTCATGGGGGCGGCTTACGGCGTCTCCACCCTGGGCCTCTCCCAGCTGATGATGGCGCCGGCGGTGTTCGCCTTCGGCCTGGTGGCCTTCGGCTTCCTGGGGATGGGCCCGGTCACGATCGCGGTCGACTCCTACGGCCCGGTGACCGACAACGCCCAGTCGGTCTACGAGCTCTCGCTCATCGAGAGCGTCCCGGACGTGAAGGTCGAGGTGAAGAGGGACTTCGGCTTCGACCTCAACTTCGACAAGGCCAAGGACTTCCTCGAGGAGAACGACGGGGCCGGCAACACCTTCAAGGCGACCGCCAAGCCGGTGCTCATCGGCACGGCGGTGGTGGGCGCGACCACCATGATCTTCTCGATCATCGTGGTCCTCACCCACGGGCTCACGGCCAACATGGAGAAGCTCTCGATCCTGAACCCGCTCTTCCTCCTCGGGCTGATCATGGGCGGCGGGGTGATCTACTGGTTCTCCGGCGCCTCGATCCAGGCGGTCTCGACCGGCGCCTACCGCGCGGTCGAGTTCATCAAGCAGAACATCCGCCTCGAGGGGGTGGAGAAGGCGAGCGTGCAGGACTCGAAGAAGGTGGTCGAGATCTGCACCCAGTACGCGCAGAAGGGGATGTTCAACATCTTCCTGGTGATCTTCTTCGCCACCCTCTCCTTCTCCCTGGCGGACGAGTTCTTCTTCATCGGCTACCTGATCTCGATCGCCATCTTCGGCCTGTTCCAGGCGATCTTCATGGCCAACGCCGGGGGCGCCTGGGACAACGCCAAGAAGGTGGTGGAGGTGGAGCTCAAGGCCAAGGGGACGGAGCTGCACGCCGCCACGGTCGTGGGCGACACCGTCGGCGACCCCTTCAAGGACACCTCCTCGGTGGCCATGAACCCCATCATCAAGTTCACCACCCTCTTCGGCCTGCTCGCCGTCGAGCTGGCGATCAAGATGGAGACCGGGACCCGGCTCGGGCTCTCGGCCCTCTTCCTCCTCGTCGCCCTCGTCTTCGTCTTCCGCTCCTTCTACAAGATGCGGATCGAGAGCGGCGCCAAGGCCGCCGAGGGCGCGGGCGGCGCGGGCGCGGCCAGCCCGGCCCACTAGGGACGGCGCGATGGCGGAGCGGATCGGTCCGCCGTCGCCCAGGGCGGCGCTCGCCCGGGCGTGCGCCGCCCTCAAGGTGTTCCCCCTCCACGGCGTGGCCGTCCTCCCCGGGACGCCCACGCCGTTCCACATCTTCGAGCCGCGCTACAAGGCGCTGGTGGAGGAGGCGCTGGCCACCGACCGGATCCTGGCGGTGCCGGCGCTGCTGACGAAGGAGGGGGCGAAGCAGCTCCACCCTCCACTCCACCCGGTCTGCGGGGCCTGCGTGATCGAGCAGGAGGAGCGCTACCCCGACGGCCGCTTCGACCTGGTGGTCCGCGGCCTGGCCCGGGTGCGGCTCGGGCCGGAGCTGGCGCCCCGGCGCATGTACCGGGAGTTCCAGGCCCAGATCCTCGAGGACGTCTGGCCGGCGGGAGGCCCCGCCGCCCTGGCGGGCGCCCTCGAGCCTCTCCGGCAGCTCGTCTACGAGCTCGCCCAGCGGCTCCCCCCCGAGTCCGGGGTCGCCGCCCTCGCCGAGGCGGTGGCGCAGATGCGCGATCCCTCCTCGATCGCCGACCTGGTGGCGGCGGCGGCGGTCTCCGAGCCGGAGGCCCGCCAGCGGGTGCTGGAGGAGCTCGACGTGGCCCGGCGGCTCGAGCTGGTCCTCGAGGAGGTGGCCGGGGTGGTGCTGGTCCTCTCGAAGGGGAAGCGCCCGAGCGCCTGAGCCGGGCCGTCACTCGGCCCGCGCGGAGCGCCCCACGCCGTAGTAGGTGAAGCCGGCCGCCCGGGCCTTCTGCGCGTCCCAGACGTTCCGGCCGTCGAGGAGCACCGGCTGCCGCATGACCCGCTTCAGCCGGGCGAGGTCCGGCTGGCGGAACTCGTTCCACTCGGTGACGAGCAGGAGCGCGTCCGCCCCCTCGGCGGCGGCGTAGGGCTCCGGCACCAGCTCCACGCCGCGGCCGTGGAAGAGCCGCTCGGCGACCTCCGCGGCCACCGGGTCGTGCGCCTTCACCCTCGCCCCGTTCCCCAGCAGCCCCTCGATCACGGTGATGGCGGGGGCCTCCCGCATGTCGTCGGTCTTGGGCTTGAAGGCGAGGCCCCAGACGCCGAGGGTCTTCCCCGCCAGGGAGCCGAAGTGGCGGGTGGCCTTCTCCACCAGCCAGCGCTTCTGCCGCTCGTTCACGCGCTCCACCGCGCGCAGGAGGTCGAAGTCGAGCCCGATGAACCGGGCCATGGTCATCACCGCCCGCACGTCCTTGGGGAAGCAGGAGCCGCCGAAGCCCACCCCGGGGAAGAGGAACGGGTGGCCGATGCGGCGGTCCGAGCCGATCCCCCGGCGGACCATGTCCACGTCCGCCCCCAGCCGCTCGCAGAGGGTGGCCATCTCGTTCATGAACGAGATCCGGGTGGCGAGCATGGCGTTGGCCGCGTACTTGGTGAGCTCGGCCGAGCGGACGTCCATGAAGAGCACCGGCTGCTCGGCCCGGACGAAGGGGGCGTAGAGCTCGGCCATGATCGCCCGCGCCCGCTCGGAGGAGACGCCCACCACCACCCGGTCGGGCCGCATGAAGTCGTCGATCGCCGCCCCCTCCTTCAGGAACTCGGGGTTCGAGACCACGTCGAAGGGGTGGGCGGTGTGCTGGCGGACCACCTCGGCCACCTTCTCCGCGCTCCCCACCGGCACGGTGCTCTTGTTCACCACCACGGTGTAGCCCTTCATCTGCCGGGCGAGCTCGGCCGCCGCCGAGAGCACGTGCGTGAGGTCGGCCTCGCCCGTCTCCCCGGGGGGGGTCCCGACGGCGATGAAGGCGACCTCCGCCTCGCGCATCCCCTCGGGGTACGAGGTGGTGAAGGCGAGCCGCCCCTCGCGCACGTTGCGCCGGACGAGCTCCTCCAGCCCCGGCTCGTAGATGGGGATCCGGCCGCCCCGGAGCAGCTCGATCTTCTTCGGGTCGATGTCGAGGCAGACGACCCGGTGGCCCGACTCGGCGAAGCAGGTCCCGGTGACCAGACCCACGTAGCCGGTTCCGACGACGGTGACGTTCACGGGCGGACTCCCCTGGAGAGAACGGGGGAATCTATCACGGGGTCGGCGGGCCCCGGGAGCCGGCCCGGCGCCTCCCGAGCCAGAGCCCGAGCGCGAGCAGCGACGGCAGGGCGCTCCCCCCGCCGCTCGAGCCGCAGCCGCCTCCGGAGGGGGAGGGCGCGCTCGCCGCCTGGGCCGGCGGCGTGACGGTGACGTTCCGGGAGGCCGTGTTCCCGAGCGAGTCGGTCACGGCCACCACGTCCATCACGCCCCCGGTCGGGCCGGCCGCGTAGGCCCCGGTGGCCGCGTTCACGGCGCCGCCCGAGAGGTCCGTGGCGAGCGCCCAGCTGAAGCCGGTCCCGCTCCCGCCCTGGGCGGAGAAGGCGATGGTGCCCCCGACGGCGACGCTGGCGATCCCCGGCGTGATGGTCACCCCGGCGGTCACCGTCACGTCGATCCCGCCCGCGTTGCCCTGCGAGTCGACCACCCGGATGACGTCGACGACGTTCCCGGCCGGGCCTGCGGTGTAGCGTCCCCCGCTCACCGCGCCGCCCGAGGCGTTCGTCAGGAGCGACCAGACGTAGCCGGTCCCGCTCCCTCCGCTGGCGGTGAAGGTGAGGCCGCCGCGCGGCGGGGTGACCGTGGCCGGGCCGGTGACCGAGACGACCGATCCCACCGTCACGCTCACGGCGGCCGAGGTCGAGGGGAGGTGGCTCGCGTCACCCGAGTAGGCCGCCGTGACGGCGTGGACCCCGGCGGGGAGCGCCCCCGTGGTGATGCTCGCCTGGCCGCCGGAGAGGGCCGCCTCCGCCCCGAGCGGCTGGGCGTCCGACAGGAAGACGACCGTCCCGGTGGGAGCGGCGCCGGGAGCGACGGAGGTGACGCTGGCGGTGAAGGTGACGTCCTGGCCGACCGGGCTGGAGGTGGCCGAGGCGGAGAGGGTGGTCTGGGTGGCGGCCCGCAGGGAGGCGGTCCAGGCGGCGACCAGGGCCCCGGCGTCGACCGACCCGAGGCCGGCGGCCTGGTCGTAGCCCGGGCCGGCGGCGAAGCCGAGCTGGAAGGGGCTCGCCGCCGGGCAATCCGTCGAGCTCGGCTGGCAGGGGACGATGTTGCTCCCCGAGGTGATCGGGTGGAAGGCGCCGGGCGTGGTCTGGGCGAGGGCGTACAGCTGCGGGTTCACGTTGCCGAGGCCGTGCCCGCCGGTCGCCTGGTCGAGGAGGGCGAGCATGCCGGCGAAGCTGGGCGCCCCGGCGGAGGTCCCGCCCACCACGGTGAGCGTGCTGTCGGCGGCCCGGAAGCCGGAGACGCAGCTCCCCTGGACGCAGATGAGGTACCCGTCGTGGACGGCCGAGGCGGCCAGCGACAGGTCGGGCACGTCCCGCCGGCCGTCGGCCGGGACGCCGCTCCCCACCTGCCAGCTGGGCTTCGGGAAGAAGGCGCTCGCCCCGCCGCCCCCGGCCGCCAGGACGCCCTCGAGGGCGGTGTCGTTCCAGACCGTCTCCGGAATGTAGCCGAGGGCCGAGCCGGCGCCCGCGCCGTTGGTGGCGCTCCAGAAGGCGCCCGGATTGGAGGCGTCGCCGGAGAGCGTGGTCCCGCCCACCCCGGTGACCTCGGGGAGGGCGGCCGGGAGGTCCACCGCCAGGCCGTGGCTGGCGGTGGCGGCGCCGACCGACTCGCAGTCCGCCGCCCCGGCGTCGCCGGCCGAGGCGCTGATGGTCTGTCCCTGGGCGTTCGCCTGCTGCGCCCAGCCACGGAAGACGTTGGCGGTCGTCGAGCCGGTGAGCTGCTCGCAGAACCCGTAGCTCATGCTGATGACCGGGGCGACGTCGTTCGTGACCGCATACTGGAGCGCGTCCCAGACGTTGAAGCTCGCGGAGTTGCCCGTGTAGACGAAGACGATCCGGGCGCTCCGGGCCACCGCGCCGGACCACTCGACGTCGAGGGACGCCTCCTCCACGTCGCCGGCGACCACGGTCGAGGTCCCCGAGGACGGCACGAGGACGAGCTGGGGAGCGTTGGGGGCGAGCCCGGCGGCGGCGCGGAAGGCGGCCACGTCGGCCGGGTCGAGGGCGCTCTGCCCCACCACCGCGATCGACTCGCCGCTGCCGTCGAGGCCGGCGGCGTAGAGGGCGGAGACGTCGTAGATCGTCGCCACGTCGCCCGGGGCGAGGAAGTGGTTGCCGGAGATGCTCGAGGTGAAGGCGGGTTCGGCGGGCCGATGGACCCTGGGGCGAGGGCGGAAGTCGTCCAGGTTCCGGACCCCGGCCACCAGGGGCGCGAGGGCGGTGGGGAGGGAGATTGCGGTGGCGTTCGCGAAGTGGACCGCTCCACCGGCGGCGTAGCGGTGGAGCTCGGTGCGGAGGGCCGCCTCGATGCTCCCGGCCGAGCCGCCGAAGGAGACCTGGTTCCGGCTCCGCGAGACGCCGGTGACCGCGAGCCCCCGCGATCGGAGCCAGGCCGAGACGCGCCCGAGGTCGGCCGCGGCGAGCCCGAAGCGCTCCCCGAACTGCTCCGGCGTGAGCCAGGCGTGGTACCGGGGCGAAGCGGGATCGCGCTGGTCCGCGAGGAGCGCCTCCAGCGCGGCCTGGCGCTCGGGAGAGGGCCGGAGGACGAGCGTGACGCCCTCGAGCCGGATCCCCGGGTCGAGCCGGCCAATGTCCCACTCGGGCCTGGCCATCGGGTGGACGCTCCCCGGCAGGAGGGTTCGCCGGGAGTCGTCGAGCCCCCCGGCGAGCAGCTCCTGGCCGGGGGCCCAGCAGGGCGCGAGGAGGGTCGCAGCCGCCGCCGCCCACGCAAGCCGAACCTTCGAGGATCCTCGCATCCGCCGCGCCCCGCTTCACCCTCCCGTCACGCTCCCCGCTGGACACGCGAGGCGTGCCAGAGGAGACCCGCCACCCCCAGGCGTGGTCACGAGCCACCGGGGGAGCTCCCGCTTGCGCTCACCCGGGAAGGGGGGTGCTCGCCTGGTCCTCGCGGGCCTGGCCACGGCGCGCCGGCCGGTTCTGGGAGCATCAACCCCACCCCGCCGCGGAAGTTTCAAGGCGCCACCACCGCGCGCGCCGCCGCCTCGGCGCCCCGCAGGTGCCGGAGCCGGGCCGGGTCCATCGCCGCCTCCACCACCCGGTCCACCGCCACCCGCTCCGCCAGGGAGAGCTCCGGCCGCACCCGCGCCGCGGCGTCCTCCACCTCGGGGAAGAAGTGGGCCGCGAGCCGGGTCGCGCCGTGGAGCGCGCGGGCGAGGCCGAGCGCGCGGGCGCGCTCCAGGACGTAGGCCGGGTCGAGGGGGAGGCGGAGGAGCTCGCGCAGGTCGACGTAGGTGAGGAGCGGCGCGAGGAGCCCGTCCTTCGCCTGCTCGCCGACGGTCGAGAGGAGCGCGTCCTCCGCCGAGGGGCGCCCAGCGGCCGGGCCGAACGCCGGGTAGGGGCGCCGCCGGGCGAAGAGCTGGGGGTCGGCGGGGGCGCCGGGGAAGAGCCCCTCCTGCGCGGTCACGGTCAGCCGGCCGTCGGTGAAGACCGCGCTCCGCCCGCCGTCCTCGGTGCGGGCGAGCGAGAGCGAGCCCTGGAGCGCCTCCCGAAACCTCGCCAGGTCCTCGGCGCGGAGCGCGATCCGGAGGTCGCCCACCGGCCGGAAGGCCATGTGCGGGTAGAGCCAGTCGACGTAGGCCGCGCCCCCGAGCAGGACCACCGGCACCTCGTGCGCCGCCTTGAGCACGCCGCGCAGGGTGACGAGCTTCAGGACGTTGTCGTTCACCACCGCCTGGTAGTGGCCGAGGAGCCTCTCCCGGAAGACGGCCGGGAGTCCCGCGCCCAGGGGCGTGGTCTCCACCTGGTAAGAGGCGAGCGGCGCGAGCCCGTGGGCGGCGAGGACGTCGCCGAGCAGGGCGAGGTCGCAGCCGGGGAGGGCCGCGGGCGGAGCGAAGGCGGTCACCGCGCGGAGCGCGTCCAGGAGCGGCACGGGGCGCCATGTAACCCACCCGGCGCCCGGGGGCAACGCGCTAGCCTCCCTGCCACTCCTTCAGCGCGGCCGCCGCGTCCTGGGAGAACGGCGGATGGCGCGGCGTCCAGCCGACCTCGGCCGCCCGCCGCGAGACCACCACCTGGTCGCCCGCCAGCGCGTCCGCCATCGGCCCCATCGCCTTGCGGGCCTCTTCCACCGGGATGGCCCGCGTCGCGCCTCCCTTGCCGGCGGCGCGGCTCACCGCGGCCGCGGCGCTCTCCACCGTGGGCGAGGCCCCGTCCACCCCGTGGAAGATCCCGCTCGCGCGCCGCTCGATCACCAGCCGGTAGAGCTCGCCCAGGTCGCGCCGGTGGACGAAGGCCCAGCGCTGGCTCCCCGGGCCGACGAAGGCGGTGCGCCCCTCCTTCAGCGCGCTCTCGTACCAGGAGCCGAGGAGCCCGCGGCGCTCCCCGTACACGATGCCCGGTCGGATCACGGCGGCGGCGAGCCGCTCGCTCCCCGCGGAGAGGACGAGCTGCTCGTGGGCCGGGCGCCAGGCCACCGCCGCGAAGGGGTGCGCCGTGGAGGCCGACTCGGAGGCGGGCTCCCGCGCCTCGCCCAGCACCCAGACGCCGGAGGTGTAGACCAACGCGGTCGGGGCGGCGGACGACCGAGCGACCGCGAGCAGGGCCTCGATCGCCTCGCGGTCGGCCGCCGCGCCGAGACCGTAGTCCACCGCGGCGTGGACCAGGGCGTCGAAGCCGCGGAGCTCCTGGGCCAGGGCCTTGACGTTCCCGAGCGCACCTCGCAGCGGGCGGACCCCCGCCTTCGCGAGCGCGGCGTCCTTCTCGGCCGACCGGGACATCCCAAACACCTGGTGGCCGGCGGCCAGGAGCGCGGCCGCGATCCCGCTCCCCACGTAGCCGGTCGCTCCGGTGACGAAGACCTTCATGGCGCTTCCTCCTCGCCGCCTGGTGTAGCCCGGCCTCGGCCCCGAGTCAGCGCCCTGCGCGGGCGCCCTGTCCGGTCCCGGGCGCCGGCGCCTCCAGGGGCGGAAAGCGCGCGCCGAGGAACAGGAGCGCGCAGGCGGCCGGCCAGAGCTGGAGGAGGACCCGGTCGACGGACGCGTCGAGCTGCCAGGCGAGGTCGAGCGGCGTCACGAGGTAGATCCCGACCTGGCTCGCGCCGAGGAGCGCGAGCGGCACCCAGGCGAGCGCCGCCGGGCGGCGGGGCCGGAGCCCCGCGAGGAGGAGGAGCGCGACCGCCGCGGCGCAGATCCCCCCGCCGATCCCGAGGAGCGCCCCGGCGTAGGCGCGGAGGACGAGGCGCCAGCGGCCCGGGTCGGCCAGCCGCAGGAGGGCGCCGGCGAGGGTGGTGTTCAAGCTGAGGTAGCTCGGGCCCGCGAGCGCGAGCTTGAACCAGGCCGTGG
>DATKAL010000406.1:0-6153 GCA_035498135.1 Anaeromyxobacter sp. | reverse complement strand
TTCGGCGAGCGCCGCCCCGGGCGCTTCGGCGGCCAGCCCGCTTGCGACGCTTTTTGCGGCCGCCGCTTTTCTCCCGCCGCCGCCTCCCCCGCCCATCGCTGCTTAGGACCTGGCTCGCCGCATCGTCCCGGTGGGCACGAGCTGGGCCGCGCTCCTCTCCCACTGGGAGGAGCGGCGGACCGCGCTGCACGAGGGCGACCCGGCCCGGGCCGAGGCCGCCCAGCGGGCCCTGCTCGCCGACCAGCGCGAGCTGGCGATCGAGAACCTGAGCGCCTTCGCCGCGGCGGAGGCCCGGGCCGCGCGGCGCGCGCTGGCGGCGAACCTGGTCTCCGAGGCGGTCTCCAGGGCCGACCTGGCGGTCGCCCTCTCCCCCGACCTGCCCGACGCCCACCTCACCCGGGCCCGGGCCCTGCTCGCCCTGGGACGCCCGGGGCCGGCCCTGGCCGCCGCCGGCGCGGCGCTCGCCGCCGCCGTGCGGGAGCCCCACACCATCCGCGCCTTCTACGGGGACCTGGCCAGCGCCGGGCTCGCCGCGATCTTCACTGCCGCGGGCGCCACCGTCCTGCTGCTCCTCCTCCGGCGGCTGCGCCTCTTCCTCCACGACTTCCACCACCTGCCGCTGCTCCGGGGGAGCGCCTCGATCCAGACCGGGTTCCTGGCCCTGGTGCTCCTCGCCCTGCCCGTCGCCTTCGGGCTGGGGCCGTTCGCCCTGCTGGCGGTGGCCGCCCTGGCCGCCTGGCTCTACCTCTCCCTCGCCGAGCGGCTGGTGGTCACCGCCGCCCTGGCGGCGGTCCTCGCCCTGCCCTGGGCGGCGGCGGGCGCGGCCCGGCTCACCGCCTGGACCGGCAGCACGGCCGAGCGGGTCCACGAGATCGAGCACGGGGCGATCTCCGACCAGGAGGCGGCCGAGACCGCCGCCGCGCCCGGGCCGACGCCGCCGGCGCTGCTGGCCGCGCTCGGGCGCCACGCCAAGCGCCGGGGGGACCTCGAGGCCGCGCTGCGCCTCTACCGGCAGGCGCTGGCCGCCGAGCCGCGCGCCGCCGAGCTGCACGTGAACATCGCCAACGTGCTCTTCGTGAAGGGCGATCTGGAGGGGGCCAAGGCCGAGTACCTGGCCGCACAGGACCAGGCGGGCGGGGAGCTGGCGGTGCTGGGGGCCGCCCACTACGGCCTCTCCAAGCTCTACCTGCGCACCTCCGAGATGGACAAGAGCGCCGCCGTCCGGGAGAAGGCGGAGCGCGAGGCGGGGGAGTTCCTCCGCGCTCGCGGCTCGGACGAGGACTTCGGCGCCAACCGCTACCTCGTGGACGTCCCGGTCTCCTCCGAGAAGATCGCCGCCCTGGCGGAGGGCGAGGGGAGCGCGGAGGCGGTCCAGGCCTGGGTGCGGGCCCGGGTGATGGGCGGGCTCCCCGGCGCGCTCTGGCCCTGGGGCGGCGCCGCCTGCCTGGCGCTGCTCTGGGTCCTCGCCCTGGTCGGCCCGCGGCTGGCGCCGGCCCGGGCCTGCGAGACCTGCGGCCGGGCCGCCTGCAAGCGCTGCGACGGCGCGGCCGGGACGACCTGCGGCCAGTGCGTGAACGTCTTCCAGAAGAAGGGCGTGGTGGACGCGCGCGACCGGCTGCGGAAGGAGGCGCAGGTCCGGCGCCACGGCCGGTTCGTGCGGGCCGCCACCCGGGTCCTGGCGGTGGCGGGGGGCGGGGCGGGGCAGGTGTTCCACGGCGAGGTCGCCGCCGGGGCGCTCCTCATGCTGGCGTTCCTCTTCGCCGGCTTCGTGGTCTGGTTCTGGCGCGGGATCATGCCGCCCCCGCAGCCCTCCGCCTACGTGCTGGCGGGGAAGCTGGCGGTGGCGATCCCCCTGGGGCTCGGGCTCTGGGCCCTGGCGGTGCGCGACGCCTTCCGCCGGACGGAGGACTAGCGGTGGCGCTCAAGGGCACGCTCAAGGACTTCGGGATCGCCGAGATCCTCCAGCTCATCGGCCAGCAGGCCAAGAGCGGCGTGCTCCACCTCGAGTCCCGCGACGACCAGATCCACGTGGCCATCGCCGACGGGATGGTGGTCCGGGCCGAGTCGGCCGGCCGCAAGGCCCGGGAGCGGCTCGGGAACATGCTGGTCCAGGCGGAGATCATCAGCCGCCAGGAGCTGGAGTACGCGCTCGACGTCCAGAAGCGGACGCTGCGGCGGCTGGGGGACATCCTCACCGACCTCGGCTTCGTCGCCCCCAAGGACCTGAAGCAGATGACCGCGCTCCAGACCACCGAGACGGTCTACCGGCTCTTCCACTGGAAGAGCGGCACCTACGAGTTCGAGCCGGGCGACGTGGAGTGGGACCCCGAGAGCGTCGCCCCCCTGCGGGCCGAGTCGGTGCTGATGGAGGGCTTCCGGCGGGTCGACGAGTGGCCGCTGGTGCGCAAGCGGATTCCCTCCACCGCCATGACCTTCCTCCCCGGCAGGCCCGTCGCCTCCGAGCGGACCGGCGGCCGCTCCCTCGCCAAGGAGGGGGACGCCGAGCTCGACGCCGCCTTCGACGCCCTGGGCGAGCCCGAGGGGCGCAAGGGGGAGTTCGCCACCCTGGGCGACAACGAGCGCCGGGTGTACGCCCTGGTGATCCCGGGCCGGACGGTGGAGAAGGTCGTCGACCTCTCGCGGCTGGGCGAGTTCGAGACCTGCAAGGCGCTGGCGAGCCTGGTGAACCTCGGGCACCTGGTGCCGGTCGCGCCCGCCAGCCGGGCGGCGGCCGCGGTGGGCGCCTACACGCACGACTGGCAGGCGCGCCTCAAGGCCGGGGCGGCCCGGGTCCTGGCCACGGTGGCGATCGCGGCCGCGCTGGCCGGCCTCGCCTACTGGGTGGACGCGCGCGGCCTGGCCTGGGGGGAGCCGGCGGGCGGCGCCAGCCTGCGGGACGACTTCGCCCAGCGGTTCCTGGCGCGCTACCAGATGGAGCGGCTCCGCGGCGCGCTCGAGGTCTACCGCCTGGAGCGCGGGGCCTACCCGGCCGCCCTCCGCGACCTGGTGGAGGCGGGTCTCGCCAGCCCGCGCGACCTGCGCTACCCCTGGACCCAGGAGTACCACTACCGCCTCGCCACGCCGGCGCGGTTCGTGCTCCTGCCCCCGCTGGAGTGAGGGACCGGCCCCGTCGGCCGCGTGCCGCCGGCGCCCCGACCCATTATGGTGGGCCCGCGGCCCCGGGCCCGGCCCGGGCCGGGCGGCCGCGACGAGGAAAGGAGGCTCCTTGGGTCAGAGCGCACCGGAACCCCTGAAGACGGCCCGGCTCGAGTTCGCCGACAACGACAAGGTCCGCGCCCTCTGCGGCGCACACAACGAGCACCTGAAGCTGATGGAGAAGCGGCTTGGGGTCCAGCTCGGCTTCTGGGGCGGCCAGATCGTGGTGGCCGCCGCGGAGGAGCCCCGGGTGCGCCTGGCCGAGTCCCTGGTGCGCGAGCTGTACGAGCTGGTCGAGGCCGGCTACCCGCACTACCTCGAGGACGTCGATCAGGCGACCAAGCTGGCCGGGCAGGGGGTCCCGCTCCGGGAGATCTTCGGCGACACCGTCTTCGTCTCCTCGCGCCACCGGATCATCACGCCCAAGGGGCTGGCCCAGAAGCGGTACATCCAGGCGATCCGCGACGACGACATCGTCTTCGGGATCGGGCCGGCCGGGACCGGCAAGACCTACCTGGCGATGGCCATGGCGGTCTCCTACCTGGTCGAGCGCAAGGTGAAGCGCATCGTGCTCACCCGGCCGGCGGTGGAGGCGGGCGAGAAGCTCGGCTTCCTCCCGGGCGACATCGCCGAGAAGGTGAACCCATACCTCCGCCCGCTCTACGACGCCCTCTTCGACATGGTCGACTACGAGAAGGCGACCGCCCTGACGGAGCGGGGGACGGTCGAGGTGGCGCCGCTGGCCTTCATGCGCGGGCGCACCCTGAACGACTCCTTCATCATCCTGGACGAGGCCCAGAACACCACCGAGGAGCAGATGAAGATGTTCCTCACCCGGCTCGGCTACGGCTCGAAGGCGGTGATCACCGGCGACGTCACCCAGGTGGATCTCCCGAGCGGCCGGGGCTCGGGGCTGGTGGAGGTCCAGAAGGTCCTGCGCGGGGTCGAGGGCGTCTCCTTCTGCACCTTCAGCGAGGTGGACGTGGTGCGCCACCCGCTCGTCCAGGAGGTGGTGCGCGCCTACGACGCGTGGGACGCCGAGCGGAAGGTGCGCGCCGACGCCGCCCGGGCGGAGCGCGGGGAGCGGGGGCGCGAGAGGCCGTCCCCCGGAGCGAGGGAGGACGGGGAGGGGCAGGCCTAACCGGCCGTGCCGGCGGGCGAATCCGGGCGCGGCCCCGGATGTCCGTTGCGCTCCTCCCCGGCCGGTGCAACCCTGCCTGCCCGTGTCCGAGGTTCCGGAGCCCACGCCCAGCCCCGCCGAGGGGACGGCCCCCCTGGCGCGCCGAGACTGGGTCGGCCGGCTGCTCTCCCTCGCCCTGATGACGGCGGTGGCGGCGGCCGCCGCCTGGCTCCTGGTGCCGGCCGCGGTCTACCGCCTGCCCGGTCCGGAGGCGCTCGGAACGCCCGCGCCCGCCACGGTCCGGGCCGATCGCGACTACGACATCGCCGACGAGGAGGCGACGGCGCGGCGCCGGGCCGAGGCGGCCCAGGCCGAGCGCTCGGTCTACGACCTGGACGAGGGCGCGCCCGACGAGGCGGCCGCCCGCATCCACGCCGCCTTCGAGCTGATGCGGGACGAGGAGCGGACCTTCCGCGAGGCGCACCCGGTCACCCACGACGCGCGGACCGAGGCGGCCGAGCTGGAGCGCCGCTACGCCGCCCAGCGCGACGCCTTCGTCTCCCGGCTCCAGGTCATCGCCCGGGACGAGGACCTCGCGGCGCTCGGCTCGATCCGGTTCTCCGAGGCGATCGAGCACGAGCTCTCCCAGCTCGCGCGCCGCGGCCTCTCCGGGATGGTGGTGGAGGATCGCAAGCTCCTCCCCGCGGACGGCGAGCAGGGCCTGGTGGTGCGCAGCCTGCGGGGGGGCGAGGTCCAGGGCGAGCGGGTGGTGGCGAGCCCGGCGCTGGTGCGGGACCTGGCCGCCGCCCGGGAGGAGGTCGCCCGAAGCGCCGCCGCCCGGCTCGAGCGCGAGCCGGCGCCGGTGCGCGCGGCGGTGGCCAGGCTGGCGACCGCCATGGTCCGGCCCACCCTGGTCCAGGACCAGGCCGAGACCGAGCGCCGCCGGGTGGACGCCGCCGCGCGGGTGAAGCCGGTGGTGATCCTGGTGAGGCGGGGGGAGAAGATCATCGGGGACGGGGAGCGGATCGAGAAGCGCCACCTGGTGGTGTTCGACGGGATGCGCGCCCGCCACCGGGAGGACGACCTGGCCCGGGTGCGCCTCGGCGCGGCGGCGCTGCTCGCGCTCCTGGTGGCGCTCCTCTGGAGCTTCGCCCGGCGGAGCCTGGTCCGCTTCGGCCCGGCCCGACGCGACGCGGTCCTCCTGGCGGGCCTGCTGGTCGGGACGCTGGTCCTCGGCTCGCTCGGCTTCACCGTCGCCGACGCCCTCGCCGAGCGGTTCCCCGGCTTTCCGCCGCCCACGCTCTACGACCTCGTCCCCTTCGCCGCCGGGGCGATGATCGTCCGGCAGGTCATGCCGCCGGAGGCGGCCCTGCTCTTCGCCCTGGCGAGCGGGCTGTGCGGCGGGCTCCTGGCCGGGCAGTCCCTCTCCTTCGGCCTCTACGCCACCCTCACCTCGATCGCCGCCGCCGGGCTGGTCCACGGGCGCAGCGATCGGACCGGGCTCTTCCGCGCCGGGCTCGGGGTGGGGCTCTTCGGCGCCGCCCTGGTGGGGGCGCTCGGGCTCTACGGCGGCAAGGGCGCGGCCGAGGTGCTGGCCGGCGCGCTCGCCGCCCTGGTGGGCGGGGCGGTGCTCCTCCCGGTGGCGGTGGTCGGCGTGCTGCCGGCGGTCGAGGGGGTCTTCGGGTACGTCACCGACGTGAAGCTCCTCGAGCTCGCCAACCTCAACCACCCCGCCCTCAAGGAGCTGATCGTCCAGGCCCCGGGGACCTACCACCACTCGATCCTGATGGGCTCGCTGGTCGAGGGGGCGGCCGAGGCGATCGGGGCGAACCCGCTCCTCGCCAGGGTGTGCGCCTACTACCACGACCTGGGAAAGA
>DATKAL010000405.1:0-6374 GCA_035498135.1 Anaeromyxobacter sp. | reverse complement strand
GATCTTCGCGGGCGGCTCCTCGGGCGCGGCCGTGCACGTGGCGGTGCAGGTGGCGCGGGAGCTGGGGCCGGGGAAGGTGGTGGTGGTGCCGCTGCCGGACGGCGGGCGTTCCTACGTCACCCGGTTCTTCTCGGACGAGTGGATGCGCGACAACGGCTTCCCGGTGAGCGGCGGCGAGGGGTTCTCGGGGGCCACCGTGCGCGACGTGCTGGGGCGCCGGCGGGGGGCGGTGATCACCGCCCGCCGGACCGACAAGGTCGAGGTGGTGGTGAAGAAGATGAAGGAGCACGACATCTCGCAGATGCCGGTGCTGGACGAGGCCGGGCGGGCCACCGGCATGATCCACGAGTACGACCTGCTCAACTTCCTCCTGGAGGGTAAGCACCGGCTCTCCGAGGTGGTGGAGCCGCTCATCCAGCCGCTGCAGGGCGTGGTCACGCTCGACACCCCCATCGCCCGGCTGCGCGACATCTTCAACGACGACAACGTGGCGGTGGTGAAGGAGGGCGACCGGGTCACGGGGATCGTCACCAAGATCGACCTGATCGACTTCCTCGGCCAGCGGCTCAAGTAGGGGGCGCCATGACGAAGGACCCCGGTCTCACCCTCGACACCCTGGCGATCCACGCCGGGCAGGCGCCCGATCCCGCCACCGGCGCGATCATGACGCCCGTCTACCTGACCTCGACCTACGTCCAGGACGGGCCGGGCGTCCACAAGGGGTACGAGTACTCGCGCACCCAGAACCCGACCCGCCACGCGCTCCAGGACTGCCTGGCGGCGCTGGAGGGGGCGCGCCACGGACTGGCCTTCGCCTCGGGGCTGGCGGCCACCGACGCCATCCTCCACCTGCTCTCCGCCGGAGACCACGTCCTCGCCTCCGACGACGTGTACGGGGGCACGTTCCGGATCTTCGACAAGGTCCACCGGCGCCATGGGCTCGAGTTCACCTACGTGGACATGGCCGACCCGGCCAACGTGGCCCGCGGGCTCCGGGAGCGCACCCGGCTGGTCTGGATCGAGAGCCCCACCAACCCCATGCTCAAGATCGTCGACCTGGCCGAGGTGGCCCGGATCGCCCGGGCGCACGGGGCGAGGACGGTGGTGGACAACACCTTCGCCACCCCCTGCCTCCAGCGCCCCCTGGAGCTGGGGATCGACGTGGTGGCCCACTCCACCACCAAGTACCTGAACGGCCACTCGGACGTGATCGGCGGGGCGGTGCTGACGAGCGACGAAGGGCTCTTCGACCGGCTCCGGTTCCTCCAGAACGCGGTGGGGGGCGTGCCCTCGCCCATGGACAGCTTCCTCGTCCTCCGCGGGCTGAAGACGCTCCCGGTCCGGATGGAGCGCCACTGCCAGAGCGCCCTCCGGGTGGCCCGCTTCCTGGAAGGACACCCGCAGGTGGAACGGGTCGTCTACCCCGGCCTCCCCTCCCACCCGCAGCACGCCCTGGCCGCCCGGCAGATGAAGGGCTTCGGCGGGATGCTGACCTTCTTGATCCGCGGCGGGCTGCCGGCGGCCAGCGCGTTCCTCCGGGCGGTGAAGCTCTTCGCCTGCGCCGAGTCGCTCGGCGGCGTCGAGAGCCTCATCGAGCACCCGGCGATCATGACCCACGCCTCGGTGCCCCGGGAGACGCGCGAGGCGCTCGGCATCCTCGACGGCTTCATCCGCGTCTCGGTCGGCCTCGAGGGGGTGGACGACCTCGTCGCCGACCTCGAGCGCGGCTTCGCCGCCGCCCGGAACGCGTAGCCGGGCAGGGCGGGAGAGGGGGCGGATGCGGCTCCGGGTCGGATGGGCGCTGGCGGCGGCCGCCGGGCTGGTCGCCACGGCCACGACCACGGCCCGCGCCGACGAGGCGTCCCGCCCCTACGTCTCCGGCCGCGTCGGCGCCTACCTCCCCACCGGGACCGTGCCCGCCTTCGGGCCGAACCTCGACGTCGAGGTGGCGTTCGGCTACCGCTTCCTCCGGAACGTCGCCGGCGAGCTCGGCTTCGGGTACTACCAGGGCACGACCGGCGCGCTGGTGCAGGAGCTCCCCGGCGGCCCGGTGACGGCGCGCCTCTCCCTGGCCGCCTTCCCGGTGACCGCCAGCGTGCGCGGGATCCTCCCGCTCGGCCGCCTGGAGCTGTCGGCGATCGGGGGGGTGGGGCTCCACTTCCTCCAGGTCTCCATCCAGGCCGGGCCCCCCACCCCGCCCTCCGACTCCGACTCGGCCGTGAGCGCCCACCTGGGCGCGGCCGCCACCTTCGCGGTGGCGCCCGGGTTCGCCCTCGGCCTGGACGTGCGCTACGGCTGGGCCTCGGCCAAGCTCTTCGGCTCGAGCATGGCGCTCGACGGCCTGCGGGCGGGCGTGGTGCTCGTCGTCGGGCTCTGAGGGCCGCCGGGCCCGGGCCGCTACCCCGGCGCGGCGCGGGTCTCGCCCCGCTCCTCGGGGGGCCGGACCGCCCGGAAGCGCTGCCAGAGCGCCAGGTCGTAGACGATCTTGAGGCCGCCGGCGAGGAAGAACGGGACGCTCGCCAGCGCCGCGCTCGCGTAGAGGGGGCCGGCGGCGAGCGGCGAGAGGGCCGCCCCGACGGTGCGCGCGATCCCGGTCACCCCGGCGGCGGCGGAGCGCTCGTCCGGATCGACCACCGCCATCGTGTAGGACTGCCGGGTGGGGACGTCCATCTGCGAGATGGAGAAGCGGAGGAAGAGCACCGCCACCGCCAGCGGGAGGGTGGGCATGAGGGGGACGAGGATCAGGAGCACGTTCGAGGGGAGATGGGTGGCCACCATCGTGTTCACCAGCCCCAGCCGGCGGGCGATCGCCGCCGCGGAGAGGGCCGAGAGGCCGGCGAGCACGTTGGCCCCGAAGAAGATGGTCCCGAGCATGACGGGGCTGGCCCCGAAGCGCGCGTGGAACCACCAGGCGGCGAAGCTCTGGACCACGAAGCCGCCGGCGAAGGCGTCCACCGAGAAGAGGGCGGAGAGCTCGAGCACCACCTTGCGCGACCGGTGGAGGCCGAGGAAGGCCCGCCGCGGCGAGCCGCCCGGCGCGGCCGCCAGCTCCACCCCGGGAGAGAGGCGGAGGAACATCACCACCAGCAGGAGGCCGATCGCCCCGTAGCCGACGGTCACCGCCCGGTAGCTCGCGAGCGGCGCCACCCCGGCCTGCTGCAGGGCGCCGGCCAGCCCGCCGCCGGCGAGCGAGCCGAGCGCGGTGGCGACCGCCCCGGCCAGCTGGTACCAGGCGAAGATCCCGGTGCGCCGCTCCGCCGGCACCTGCTGGGTGAGGGCGGCCTGCTCGATGGCGAGGAAGGGGCCGACCTCGTTCCCGGACGGGCTCATCACCCCCACCGTCGCCGCCAGGAGGAGGAGCGGGAACCAGGTGGTGCTGGCGAAGACCGCCGCGGCGAGGATCATCAGGGCCGCGCCCGCCACCAGCGTGCGCCGGCGCCCGAGCCGGTCGGCGTGGGTGGTGAGGAAGAGCGAGACGGCGGTGTCGCCGAGGAGGGTGAGGGCGAGGAGGAGCCCGACCCGGACCTCGTCCAGGCCGGCGGCCACCAGGTGGAGGACCAGCACCACCGAGAGCAGGCCGTAGGCGAAGAGCCGGGCCGCCCGGGTGGCGAAGAGGAGCGGGACGTCCGAGCGGGACGGGGCCTGGGTCACGGGGCCTCCGGGGCGGGGGCGGGCGCCTCGCCGGGCGCCGGCCGGGCCGCCGGCGCCGCCAGCCGAGGGAAGACGAAGGCGGCGGCGAACCCCAGGGCGGCGATCCCCGCCACCGCGGCGAACACCACCTGCATCGCCCCCTGGAGGGCGCCGGCCACGCCCGCCACCACCGCCGGGTCGAGGGTGTCGCGCTCCGGCCCGAGGAGCCGCTGGACCACCGCCGGGCTCGCCCCACTCCCCGCCAGCGCCTGGGCGAGCACGCCGCCGAGCACGCCCACCGCCACCGTCCCCCCGATGGTCCGGAAGAACATGGTGCTGGCGGTGGCCACCCCGCGGCGGTTCCAGGGCACGCTCGACTGGACCGCGATCACCAGGGGGATGTTGGCGAGGCCGATCCCGGCGCCGTAGGCGAAGGTGAGCGCCTGCGGGACGACGAGCGGGACGCCCGGCCGGAGCAGCCAGGGGAGGGTGAGCGCCGCGGCCGCCCCGACCCCGAGCCCGGTGCGCACCAGGGCCCGGTACCCGGTGCGCGGGATGAGCCGGCCCGAGATCGCGCTGGCGATCGGCCAGCCCACCACCATGGGCGTGATCGCCGCCCCCGCGGCGGCGGGGGAGCGCCCGAGCACGCTCTGCACCCAGAGCGGGACGAAGGTGACCACCGCGAACATGCCCGCGCCGATCAGGGTGCCGGCCAGCGAGGCGGTGGCGATCACCCGGTCGCGGAAGAGGTCGAGCGGGAGGAGCGGCTCGGGGGCGCGCCGCTCGAGGGCGAGGAAGGCGACCACCCCGAGGAGCGCCGCGGGAAAGCCCAGGAGCCCGGCGAGCGGCGAGCGGACCGCGAGCAGGAGCGCGATCACGGCGGTGGAGAGGGCGAGGGCGCCCGGCAGGTCGAGCCGGTGGGCGTGGCGCTCCGGCCGCTCGTGGTAGGCGAGGGCGAGGACGGCGGCGCACGCCAGGCCGAAGGGGACGTTGAGCCAGAAGACCCAGCGCCAGGAGAGGTAGCGGACCAGGGCGCCGCCCACCAGGGGCCCGACGAGCCCCGCCACTCCCCAGACCGCGCCGAAGAGCCCCTGCATGCGGCCGCGCTCCCGCACGTCGAACAGGTCGCCCACGATGGTGAGGGTGACCGGCTGGAGCGCGCCCGCCCCGAGCCCCTGCACCGCCCGCGCGGCCACCAGGAACCCCATGCTCCGGGCGAACCCGCTCGCCGCCGAGCCGAGGAGGAAGAGGGCGAGGCCGGCCAGCATCACCGGCTTCCGCCCCCGGAGGTCGGCGAGCTTCCCGTGGATGGGGACGGTCACCGTGGCGGTGAGCATGTAGGCGGCGAAGACCCAGGCGTAGAGCGAGAGCCCCCCGAGCTCGCCCACCACCGTGGGCATGGCGGTCGAGACCACCGTCATCTCCATCGCCGCGAGGAAGAGCCCGAGCATCAGGGCGACGACGGTGAGGCCGCGGTGGGTGCGCCGGGCGGGCATGGGCCCGTTCCGGTTAACCGGAGCGGCCCGGGAGGTCAACGGGGATGGCGGGCCGTCGCTCGGGGCGGGCCGCGCCTCTCCCGTGCCGCCGGCGCGGTTCGCGTGTAGATTCCCGGACCATGCTCGCCTCGCCCCTGCTCCTCTCCGCGCTCCTCGCCGCCGCCCGCCACGCCTCCCCTCCCCCGCCGCCGCCCAAGCCCTCCCTGGACGCGGCCGCGGGGCGCTGCGCCGCCGCCCTGGTGAAGCGTCACGGCGAGGACGAGCGGGCCCGGGCCGAGCGCGGGGCGAAGCAGGTGGCGGCCTTCTGGCGGGCGAGCGACGGGGACGCCAAGGCGTTCGAGGCCTTCTGCGGCGAGCAGTTCCTGCCGCGTGGGCCGGGGCTGGACGCCCTCCTCTCCCGCTTCGAGAGCTCCTGGGAGGCGCTGAGCGGGACCGGCGTGGAGGTGGGCCGGACCCTCTCCTCCTTCGCCCAGCTCGACGTCGGCCCCATGCAGCCGGTCGACCCGCTCCTCGCCGCCTACGACCCCGGCGCCCACGTGATCGACGACCTCTTCGAGGGGAAGATCGCCTTCGCCGCCCTGCTCAACTTCCCGCTCACCACGCTGGAGGAGCGGCTCTCCCGGGGCGAGGGCTGGTCGCGCCGCGAGTGGGCGGAGGTCCGGCTGGCGAGCCTCTTCTCCCGCCGGGTCCCGGCCGCGGTGAACCAGGCCATCGCCCTGGCCCACACCGCCGCCGACCTCTACATCGCCGACTACAACCTCTACATGCACCACGTCCTCTCGGAGAAGGGCGAGCGGCTCTTCCCCAAGGGGAAGCGGCTCCTCTCCCACTGGAACCTGCGCGACGAGCTCAAGGCCCAGTACCCGCAGGAGGGCGGCCTGGCGCGGCAGCGGGTGATCGCCAAGGCGATGGAGCGGATCGTCACCCAGACCATCCCGGCGGAGGTGGTGAACGACCCCACCGTCGACTGGAACCCGTGGACCAACGCCGTCCGCCCCGCCCCGCCGGAGACGGTGGAGGAGGGGGCGAAGCCCCGCGCCCACGTGAAGGCGGAGCGCGAGCCCGACACCCGCTACGCCCGGATCCTCGACAACTTCCGCGCCGCCCGGGCGGCCGATCCCTACTCCCCCTCCGCCCCCACCCTCATCGCCCGCAAGTTCGACCTGGAGCGGGAGATCCCGGAGAAGCGGGTGGTGGCGATGCTGGAGGAGGTCCTCGGCGCGCCCGAGATCGCCCGCCTGGCGGAGC
>DATKAL010000404.1:0-14541 GCA_035498135.1 Anaeromyxobacter sp. | reverse complement strand
GCCGACCTCCCGGATCAGCTCCTGGTCGTGGGTCACCACGATCACCGTCCCCTCGTAGCGCTGCAGCCCCTCGGAGAGGGCGGCGATCGACTGCAGGTCGAGGTGGTTGGTGGGCTCGTCCAGGATCAGCACGTTGTCCTTGAAGAGCATGAGCTTGGCGAGGAGGAGGCGGACGGTCTCGCCGCCGGAGAGGGTGGCGGTGGGCTTCATCCGCTCCTCGCCGGAGAAGAGCATCCGGCCGAGGAGCCCGGAGATCTCCTCGTTCGAGAGCTTGTCCTCGAGCTCGCGCAGCCAGCCGAAGGCGGTGGTGCCCGGCCGGATCACGCCCGCCTGGTCCTGGGGCAGGTAGCCGACCTGCGCCTGGTGGCCCCACTTCACGTGGCCCCGGTCCGGCTGCAGCTCGCCGGAGAGCATCTTCACGAGCGTCGTCTTGCCCACGCCGTTCTTGCCGATGACGCAGACCTTCTCCCCCCGGGTCACGAGCGCGCTGAAGGGGAGGACCACGTCCAGGCCGCCGTAGCTCTTGGCGATCCCCTCCACGGTGAGGGTCTGCTTCCCGGAGGGCGCCTTCTGCTCGAACTTGA
This sequence comes from Anaeromyxobacter sp., assembly GCA_035498135.1. Lineage (GTDB taxonomy): Bacteria > Myxococcota > Myxococcia > Myxococcales > Anaeromyxobacteraceae > Anaeromyxobacter. The sequence goes on along the minus strand of DATKAL010000404.1, from coordinate 13,957 downwards.
TGAAGGGGGCCTGGATGTTCGACCGCTTCATGTCCTCGAGCTTGAGCTTCTGCATCGCCCGGATCCGGCTCTGGACCTGGGAGGCGCGGGTCCCGGCGTGGAAGCGGGCGACGAATTCCCGGAGCTGCTCGATCTTCTTCCGCTTCTCGGCGTTCTCCGACTCGACCCGGGAGCGGACCTGGCCCTTCTGCCGGACCATGTCGTCGTAGCCGCCTGGGTAGGTGATGATCGTCTCGTAGTCGATGTCGGCGATGTGGGTGCAGATCGCGTTCAGGAAGTGGCGATCGTGGGAGATGGTGATCAGCACCCCCTCGAAAGCGTGGAGGAACCCCTCCAGCCAGCGGATCGACTCGATGTCGAGGTGGTTGGTGGGCTCGTCGAGGAGCAGCGCCTGGGGCTTGCCGAAGAGCGCCTGGGCGAGCAGGACGCGGAGCTTGTACCCGCCGGTGAGCGCCCGCATGGGCTGGTCGTGCCAGGGCTCCTCGATCCCGAGCCCCTGGAGCAGCTCGGCCGCGTCCGCCTCGGCCGAGTAGCCGTCCTCCTCGCCGATCACCGCCTCGAGCTCGGCCAGCCGGTGGCCGTCCTCGTCGCTGATCTCCGGCCTGGCGAGGAGCACCTCCTTCTCGCTCATCGCCTCCCAGAGGGCGCGGTTGCCCATCAGGACCACGTCCAGGACGCGGTTGTCCTCGAACCGGTAGTGGTCCTGGCGGAGGATCCCGAGCTTCCGGGGGCGCTGGATCTCGCCGGTGTCCGGCTCCTCGTCGCCGGCGAGGATCTTCATGAAGGTGGTCTTGCCGGCGCCGTTCGGGCCGGTCAGGCCGTAGCGGTTGCCGGGCGAGAACGCGACGTCCACGTCCTCGAAGAGCTTCTTCGGCCCGAAGGCCTTGGTGACGTTCTGCACCGAGATCATGGCGCGGGCTTTCTACCGGAACTCGGGCGGTTTGGCGACCCGCCTCCGAGACGGCGCTCGACCGGGCCGGACCGCCGGGCTAGGCTCCCGCGCCGTGACCGTGCCGCCGGCCGGCGACGACCGCCTCTCCGCCGGCCCGGCCGGCCGGGCGCTCCTCGTCCTCACCCTGGTCAACCTGGTCAACTACATGGACCGGTTCCTGGTCTCGGCCCTGGTCGAGAGCCTGCGGGCCGACCTCTGGCTCACCGACCTCCGGCTGGGCTGGCTGATGACCAGCTTCATGATCGTCTACTCCCTCACCTCGCCGGCCTTCGGGGCGCTCGGCGACCGGCGGGCGCGCCCCCCGCTCCTCGCCTTCGGGGTGGGGCTCTGGAGCGTCGCCACCCTCCTCTCCGGTGCGGCCCGCGGCTTCTGGACCCTCCTCGCCGCCCGGTCGGCGGTGGGCGTGGGGGAGGCGGCCTACGGCACCATCTGCCCCGGGCTCCTCGCCGACTGGTTCGGGCCGGACCGGCGCAGCCGGGCCTACGCGATCTTCTTCGCCGCCATCCCCGTCGGCTCGGCGTTCGGCTACATCCTCGGCGGCCTGGTGGAGCACCGCTTCGGCTGGCGCGCCGCCTTCGTGGTCGCGGGGGTGCCGGGGATCGCGCTGGCCCTCGCCTGCCTGCGGCTCGGGGATCCGCCGCGGGGGGCCCGGGAGCGGCCCTGGGCCGCCCTGCGCGGCGAGGGGCTGGCCGCCACCTACCGGCGGCTCGCCGCGAACCGCCCCTACCTGCTGGCGGTGGGGGGCTACGCGGCCTACACCTTCGCGGTCGGCGGGATGGCCTTCTGGATGCCCGCCTTCCTGGAGCGCTCGCGGGGCGTCCCGCGCGCCGTCGCCACCGTCCAGTTCGGGACGGTGGTGGTGATGACCGGCTTCCTCGGCACCTTCGCGGGCGGGTTCGCGGCCGACGCCCTCCGCCGGCGGCTGCGCGAGGCGGACCTCTGGCTCTGCGGGATCGCCACCCTGGCCGCCGCCCCGCTGGCCCTGGTGGTGTTCGCCGTCCACCGCCCGGGCGTCTACCTGCCCGCCCTGATCCTCGCCCAGCTGCTCCTCTTCGCCTCCTCCGGGCCGGTCAACGCGGCGGTGATGAACGTGGTCCCGCCCGCCGAGCGCGCCACCGCCTCGGCCATGACCATCCTCGCCATCCACGTGCTCGGCGACCTGCCCTCGCCCACCCTGATCGGCGCGCTCTCCGACCGGACCTCGCTCGGCCGCGCGGTCCTGATCGTCCCGCTCGCCATCGCCGTGGCGGGCGCCATCTGGACCTTCGCCGCCCTCCGCGGCGAGCGGCTGGCGCCGCCCCGGGCCTAGGCTAGCCGCGGGGCTGGGGCCGGTAGTCGGCGCGGAGGTTCGAGGGGCGCTCCAGGCCTCGCTCCAGCTCGTACACCTTGGCGAGCTGGAGGAAGCGCTCGTAGGCGGCGTTCACCGCCACCGTGAAGCCCGGGAAGCCGTCGAGGAAGCCGCGCTTCACCAGGTAGACCTCGACGAACTTGACGAGCGGCTTCCAGAGCGCCGGCAGGAGCCGGAACGGCTGTCCCCGGTGGCGGCGGTTGAAGGCCTGGATCGAGGAGAAGGCGTTGACGGTGGTCGCCTGGTGGGCGAGGTCCCGGAAGCTGTGGTGGAGGAGGTCGTGGACCAGGTCGCCGCCCGGGCCGTCCACCACCGCGTAGTCGTGCGGGTTGTCGCCGGTCCAGCGGGCGCGCGAGCGCCGGAAGAGGCGGTACTTCCGCTGGGGGTACCAGCCGGCGTGCCGGATGGGCCGCCCCATGGCGAAGGTGAGCCGCGGCACCCGGAAGCCGACCCGCTCGCCCGGCTCGAGATCCCGGATCTCGGCGAGGAGCTCGGGGCTGAGCCGCTCGTCGGCGTCGAGGGAGAGGACCCACTCGTTCTTGCAGAGGGAGAGGGCGCGGTTCTTCTGCTCCACGTGGCCGTCGAAGGCGTGCCGCTCGAACCGGACGCCGGGGAAGCCGCGGGCCACCTCCTCGGTCCGGTCGGTGCTGAACGAGTCGAGGACCACGATCTCGTCCGCCAGCGCCTCGCAGGACCGGATGCAGTCGGCGAGGTTCCGCTCCTCGTTGTAGGTGATGATGGCGACCGAGATCCCCCGCATGGCGGGCATTTGAACCACGCCCGCGGCCGGGCGGCAACGGCTCGGCGCGCCCTAGCCCAGCGCCTCGGCGTAGACCGCCAGCACGTCGGCCGCGATCCGCTCGCTCCGGAAGCGCTCGGCGTGGGCCAGCCCGGCCGCGCGCATGGCGGCCCGGCGGTCGGGGCTCCCCAGGATCTCCGCCAGCGCCGCCCGGAGCTCCCCGGCGTCGCCCGGCGCCACGTAGGCCGAGCCGGGGCCGCCCGCCTCGGGGAAGACGCCGCCGCGGGTGGTCACCACCGGCGTCCCCGAGGCGAGCGCCTCGACGATGGGGATGCCGAAGCCCTCGAACAGGGAGGGGTAGACCGCCACCGCCGCCAGCCGGTAGAGGGCGGCCAGGTCCTCGGTGGAGACGCCGCGGAGGAACCGGACCCGCCCCTCGATGCCTCGCTCGCGGAGGAACGCCTCCACCACCCCGGCGTAGGGGGTGGGCCGCCCCACCACCACCAGCCGGACGTCGGGCAGCTCGGCCAGCGCCTTCGCCACGGTGAGCAGGTTCTTGCGGGGCTCGATGGTCCCCACCGCCAGCACGAACCCGGGCTCGAGGCCGTGCCGCCGGGCCGCCTCGGCGAGCCGCTCCGGCCCGACCTCGGCGCGGAAGGCCGGGTGGCAGTCCTGGTAGACCACCCGGATCCGCTCCTCCGGCACCCGGTAGAGGTCCACCAGGTCCCGCCTCGTCTGCTCGGAGATCGCGATCACCCGCCGGGCCCGCGCCGTCGCGCTCCTCGCCTTCCAGCGGTAGATGCGCCGGTCCACGGCGGCGTACAGCTCCGGGTAGCGCTCGAAGATGAGGTCGTGGATGGTCACCACCGGCGCCACCCCGACGCGCTCGATCCCGAGGGGCAGCTCCCCGGTGAGCCCGTGGAAGAGCTCCACCCGGTCGCGCCGCAGGTCCCTCGCCACCCCCGCCTGGCGCCAGAGCGCCGGCAGGAGCCGGCCCAGCCCCGAGGGGCCCCGCACCTCGACGCGCGCGCCCCCCGCGTCGAAGGGGAGCGGGCCGGGCCGCGGGCTGTAGAGCAGGTAGGCGTGCTCCGGCGCCTCGGCGCAGAGGGCGCGGACCAGGTCCCGGCCGTAGTTGCCGAGCCCGGTCGCGTTGTGGAACACGCGCTTCGCGTCGAAGCCGAGGCGCATCGGGGAGCGAGAGCCTGGAGCCGCTACCTCGCCCGCGCCCTCAGGGCAGGTGCAGGACGGTGAAGGCGAGCCAGCTCGCCACCGCCCCCACCACCGACATCGAGAGCCCCCAGATCAGCATGTCCCGGAAGACCTTGTTCTTGTCGGCCTTGGGGCCGGCGTTGGCGATGAAGACCGCCCCGGTGGTGGAGAGGGGGGAGAGGTCCACCACGAACCCGCAGACGATGATGGAGGAGACGAGGGGGAGCAGGTCCGAGGCGGGCGCGCCGAGCTGCTTGAGGAGGGGCGGCGCCATGGGGAGGAAGGCCGGCAGGATCACCCCGGTGGTGCTGGCGTAGGCCGAGACCAGCCCCGACCAGAACCCGGCCACCAGCGTGACGGTGTGGGTGGTGGACATGGCGGCGATGAGCTTGGCGAAGAGGTCGATGCCGCCCACGTTGCTCATCAGGTTCACGAGCACCGTCACCCCGGTGACCATGAGGATGGTGCCCCAGGGCATCGCCTTGATCGCCTTCCCCTCGTCCACCAGCTTGAAGAGCGAGAGCAGGGCGCCGATGAGGAAGGCGGTCAGGCCGATGTCGAGCTTGAAGAAGACCGCGCCGATCGCCAGGGCGGCGATCCCGGCCAGGGTGGCGAGCTGGGCGCGGTCGAAGGGCTTCAGCTCCTGCCCCCGGAACGCCGCCGCGGCCGCGGGCGGCTCTCTCCAGAGCTTCAGCCCGCCGAAGAGCACGTAGGCGAGGATGGTCACCGCCACGTGGACGATGGCCATGTTGAGCCAGAGCACGCCCCCCACGCCGGTGAGCCCGTACTTGGCCACGATGTTGGCGGAGATGATCCCCGGGGGGGCGAGGGGGGACATCGCCCCGGCCTGCGCCCCGTTGCCCACCACCAGCGCCATGAGGAGCGGGCTGATCCCCACCTCGTCGGCGATGAGCATCGCCGGCGGGGCGAGCAGGGCGGAGATCGTGATCTGCCCGGGGCCGAGCGCGGAGAGCGCGAACGCCACCACGAAGAGCACCAGCGGCAGGAGGGCGGGGCGCCCGCGCACCGAGGCCACCGCGTAGCGGGCCAGCCGCTCCAGGGTCCCGTTGGTCTGGGCGATGGAGAAGAGGTAGGTGGTCCCCGCCAGGAGGAGGAGCAGGTTGGCCGGGTACCCCTTGACGATCTCGGCCACCTTCACGTCGCCGAGGAGCGCGATCACCATCGCCAGCCCGATGGAGAGGGTGCCGATGTTGAGCGGGGTGAAGCAGCTGATGAGGATCGCGATCAGCAGGACGATCAGGGAGATCAGCGGGATGCTCATGCCGTGGCTCCTCGGGGATGCGGGGGGCGCTTCAGGCGGTGCGGGGGGAGGCGCCGGACGAGGTCGAGGCCAGGTGGTCGAGGGCGGCGGCGAGGCCGCCCGGGCGGTGGGGGACCCCGACGAGCCGGAGCCCCATCTCCACGCCGGAGAGGGTGCCGAGCAGGGACAGGTCGTTGAAGTCGCCCAGGTGGCCGATCCGGAACACCTTGCCCTTGAGCCGGCCGAGCCCGGTCCCGAGCGACATGTCGAACCGCTCCAGGACCAGGGTGCGCAGCGCGTCGGCGTCGTGCCCCTCGGGCATGCGGACGGCGGTCACCGAGCTCGATCGCTCCTCGGGGACCCGGCAGACCAGCTCCAGCCCCCACCCCTCCACCGCCTTGCGGGTCGCCTCGGCGAGGCGGGCGTGGCGGGCGAGCACGCTCTCCAGCCCCTGCTCGAGGATCATGGCGATCGCCTCGCGGAGGCCGAAGAGGAGGCCGGTGGCGGGCGTGTAGGGGAAGTAGCCGGTGGCGTTGTCGCGGAGCATGGGCTGCCAGTCCCAGTACGAGCGCGGGAGCCGGGCGCTCTTGGCGGCCGCCAGCGCCTTGGCGCTCACCGCGTTGAAGCCCAGCCCGGGCGGGAGCATGAGCCCCTTCTGCGCGCCGCAGACCGCCACGTCCACCCCCCAGTCGTCGTGCCGGTACTCGGCGCAGCAGAGGGAGGAGACCACGTCGACGAGGAAGAGGGCCGGGTGGCCGGCCTGGTCGATGGCCCGGCGGACGGCCGGGATCCGGGTGGTGACGCCGGTGGAGGTCTCGTTGTGGACCACCGCCACCGCCTTGATGGCGTGCCCGCGGTCCTCGCGCAGCCTCGCCTCGACGGCGGCCGGGTCGACCCCGCTCCGCCAGTCGCCCGGGACCACCTCGACCGCCAGGCCGAAGCGGGTGGCCACGTCCTTCCACAGGCCGGCGAAGTGGCCGATGTCGAACATCAGCACCTTGTCCCCGGGGGAGAGCGTGTTCACCAGGGCCGCCTCCCAGGCCCCGGTCCCGGAGGAGGGGAAGATCATCACCGGCCCGGCGGTGAGGAAGAGCTGGCGCAGCCCCTGGAGGATCTCCCGCCCGAGCACGCCGAACTCCGGGCCGCGGTGGTCGATGGTGGCCTGGGAGATGGCCCGCAGGATCCGGTCCGGGACGTTGCTCGGGCCCGGGATCTGGAGGAAGTGCCGTCCGCTTCGCGTCCTCATGGGAGCCTCGTCGCCGGGGCCGGCCTAGCGGGCCGGCGTGAACTTCCTCGCCACGATCGCCTGCCCGGCGTCGGAGAGCGCCAGGTCGAGGAGCGCGGCCGCCGCCGTCGAGGCGGCGGCGCGCGCGACCAGGTACATGGGACGCCCGAGGGCGTAGGCCCGCGCGCGGACCTGCTCGGGGGTCGGCGCCACCCCCTCCACCGCCAGCGTCCGGACACCCGGGATCGCCATGGACGTCGAGGCGACCGTGATCCCGCCGGGCTCGGCCGCCACCTCCTTCACGCAGTCGGGCGCGTCCTCGAGCTCCCGCACCGGCCCGTAGTCGGCGCCCTCGAGGACCAGCCGGCGGAACTCGACCACCGTCCCGCGGCCGCCGGCCCGCTTCTCGCTGAGGGGCAGGATGGGCCGGGCGGGGCCGCCCACCGCGTCCCAGCTCCGGACCGCGCCGGTGAAGATCCCCTTGAGCTGCGCCCGGTCGAGGGAGAGGACCGGGTTCGAGGGGTGCACGAACACGCCCAGGGCGTCGTGGCCGATGAGGGCCCAGCGCAGCGGCTCGGCCCGCTCGGCGGCGGTGATCTCGCGCATGACGCCGGCCACGTCCACCTCGCCCGCCCGCACCGCCTCGAGCCCCGGGTTCGTCCCGCGCTCGCCCACGTACGAGAGGCCGTACCCGAGCTGCCGGTAGAGGGGGACCAGGTCCGGGAGGAGGTTCAGGCCGATGGTGGTCGCGCCATCGTAGCGGATGCTGGCGCGCTGCACTCCGTCCGACGTCACGCGTCCTCCCGAGCCACGGGCGAGGGCTCGCGCCGCGAACCTCCGTGCGCCGCCGCCGGGCGCGCGGCCCTTTCCCTTGCGTCCGGCCATGCTGCCCGTGAAAGGCCGGATCGTCAAACGGGACCGCCGCGCGGCGGCCGATCCTCCGGCGGCGAGCGCCAGGGTAAGATGCCGGCCATGTTCCAGCCCGGCACCCCCGCGGGCGGCCAGGAGCCGCCCGCCCCCGCGAAGGACGCCGCCGCCCGCCTCGCCGAGGCCGCGGCGCGCTCTCCGGAGCTGGCCGCCATCCTCGCCCGGCGGGCGCCCGGCCAGGGCCGCGCCACGGTGCGCTTCGCGCTCTTCGGGCTCGGCCTGGGGGCGGCCGCGATCCTGGTGGCCTTCCTGGCCGCCCGCCGGCCGCACCGGACCGCCGAGGCCGACGAGCCGGAGGCGCTCCCCCGCGAGCAGGTGCTCGCGCCCCTCACCGCCACCCTCGACCCGGTGACCGGCGTCCAGGTGGCCCCGTTCTCCGGCTTCGCCGTCTCCGTCGACACCGTCCCGCCCGGCGCGGTGGTCACCATCGCCGGGGTGACCCGGGGAGAGGCGCCGGTGATGGTCGGGCTCGAGTGCGACCCCGGCGCGCCCATCGAGGTCCGGGCGGAGAAGGTCGGGGCGGGGCGGGCGCGGGCCCAGGTCCCGTGCCGCGCCGACTCCCTGGTGAAGGTGGCCCTCCGGCTCCACCGGTGAGGGCGCCCGCCCAGTCGATCTTCTGCGCCTGCGCCCCCGGCCTGGAGCCGGTGCTGGCGGCGGAGCTCCGGGCGCTCGGCCTCGGGGCGCGGCCGGCGCCGGGCGGGGCCGAGGCCGAAGGGCCCGACGCGGTCGCGCTCGCCTGCCTCGGCTCGCGGGTGGCCGACCAGGTGCTGCTCCGGCTCTGGGAGGGGGCCGCCCGCGAGCTCCCCGCGGCGCGCCGGGCGGCCGCCCGCGCCGCCGGTGGGCTCGAGCTGCTCGCCCGGGCGCGCGCCGGGCGGGCGACCCTGTCGGTCGACGCCGGCGGCGCCCCCCTCCACCGGCGGGGGTGGCGGGCGCGGGTCGGGGCGGCGCCGCTCCGGGAGACGCTCGCGGCCGGGCTCCTCCTCGCCTGCGGTTGGGCGGGCGAGGCCCCCTTCCTCGACCCGATGTGCGGGTCGGGGACGATCGCCATCGAGGCGGCGCTGATCGCCGGCCGGCGCGCGCCCGGGCTCGGCCGGAGCTTCGCCTTCGAGCGGCTCCCCGGCCACGATCCGGCGCGGACCGGGCGGCTCCGCGACGGGCTGGCGGCCCGCGCCCGGCCGGTCCCGGTGCCCATCCACGCCTCCGACCGCAACGCCGGGGCGCTCCGCCTGGCCGGGAAGAACGCCGCCGCCGCCGGCATGGCCGAGGCGATCCGCTTCGCCCGGGAGGACGTCGCCCGGCTGGCCCCGCCCGCGCCGGCCGGCCTCTGCGTCACCAACCCGCCCTACGGCGTCCGGCTCGACGAGGGCACGGCCGAGGCCTGGCGCGCCCTGGGGGCGCTGCTCTCCCGGCTCTCCGGCTGGCAGGTGGCGGTGCTCGCGCCGGATCGCGGCCTGGAGCGGCTCCTCCCCCGCCCCCCCACGGCCGCGAGGCCGGTGCGGAACGGCGGGATCGCCTGCCGGCTGCTCCGGTTCGGTCCCTGACCCGCCGCCTCCGGGGGACGGCGCCCCCGAGTTCACCGGGACGTTGCCGGCGGGCTCCGGGGGCGACACCTCCGCCCGCCATGCTGGCGGCCGATGAGCGAGGCGCGGATCCCAGGCTTCGAGGTCGAGCTCGGCGACCCCGCCCTCGCGCTCGAGGGGTCCGGCGGCGTCGCCGACCGCACGGGCCCGTTCCGGCGGCTCCTCTCGGCGGACGAGGCGCTCCTCCTCGCCTTCCAGCGCTTCCGGGCGCCCTGGCGCACGGCCGTCGCCCGCGCCCTCACCCGGGCCGGCGACGCCCGGAGCTGGACGGTCGTCGGCCTCGCCCTCCTCGCCACCTGCAGCGTCCCCGGCGTCCACCTCGGGCTGCGCCTCGCCGCGGCGGCCCTCGGCGCCACCGCGCTCTCGCAGGCCCTGAAGCGGACCCTCTCCCGGACCCGGCCCGACGTCCGCATCGCCGGCTTCGAGGCGCTGGCGCAGAACCCCGACCGGTTCTCCTTCCCCTCCGGCCACACCGCCGCCGCCTTCGCCGTGGCGGTCGCCTTCGCCGGCGAGCCGTACGCGGCCGGCCCGGTGTCGCTCCTCCTCGCGCTCGGGATCGCGCTCTCGCGCGTCTACCTCGGGGCCCACTACCCGCTCGACGTCGGGGCGGGGGCCCTGCTGGGCGCGTTCGCCGGGGCGCTGGCCCGGCTCCTCGTCGCCTGAGGCGCCGGCGGGCTCCGCCGCCCGGAGCCCCTGCCGCCCCCTGCCCCACGCCCTACGGCGCCCGGCTCTTCGGGTGCCGGATGTCCTCGCCCCGCACCATGTAGACCACCATCTCGGCCAGGTTGGTGGCGTGGTCGCCGAAGCGCTCCAGGTGCTTGGCGGCGAACATCACCGAGGTGGCCCGCCGGATGGTGCGCGGGTCCTCCATCATGATCGCCAGCAGGTCGTTGAAGATCTTGAGGTAGAGGGCGTCGAGGAGATCGTCGCCCCGCAGCACCTCCTCGGCCTTGCCCACGTCCCGGCTGACGAAGGCGTCGAGCGCCTTCTGGAGCTGGGCCTCGGAGAGGTCGGCGAGCTTGGAGAGGTCGTGCATGGGCCCGAGCGCCGGGGCCTGGTTGAGGTCGAGGGCGCGCTCGGCGATGTTCACCGCCAGGTCGCCCATCCGCTCGAGGTCGGTGACGATCTTGAGCGCGGTGGTGATGAAGCGCAGGTCGGAGGCGGCCGGCTGGCGCAGGGCCAGGATCCGGCGGCAGGCGCCGTCCACCCCCACCTCCATCCGGTTGATCTCCCGGTCCTTGGTCTTCACCTGCTCGGCCAGGGCGGAGTCCCGCTCGGTGAGGGAGCGGACGCTCGACGCCATCGCCCGCTCCACCAGCCCGCCCATCTCCAGCAGGCTGTCGCGCAGCGCCCTGAGCTCGGCCTCGTACGCCTTGTCGGTGTGGATCGCCATCGGTATCGCCCCCGGCCGTCCGGCCTAGCCGAACTTGCCCGTGACGTAGTCCTCGGTCCGCTGCTCGCGGGGGTTGGTGAAGATCTGCTCCGTCGGCCCCGCCTCGACAAGGTCGCCCATGTAGAAGAAGGCGGTCTGGTCGGAGACCCGGGCCGCCTGCTGCATGTTGTGGGTCACGATGGCGATGGTGTAGCGCGTCTTGAGCTCGTGGACGAGGTCCTCGATCTTGGCCGTGGCGATGGGATCGAGGGCGCTCGCCGGCTCGTCCATGAGCAGCACCTCCGGCTCCACCGCCAGCGCCCGGGCGATGCAGAGCCGCTGCTGCTGGCCACCGGAGAGCCCGAGGGCGCTCTCCTCGAGCCGGTCCTTGACCTCGTCCCAGAGGGCGGCGCCGCGGAGGGAGCGCTCCACCCGCTCGGCGATCAGGCCCTTGTCCCTGGTGCCCCCCACCCGGAGCCCGTAGGCGACGTTCTCGAAGATCGACTTCGGGAACGGGTTGGACTTCTGGAAGACCATCCCCACCCGCCGTCGCAGCTCGACGGCGTCCAGGTGGTTCCCGAGGATGTTCCGCCCGTCGAGGAGGATCTCGCCGTCGAAGCCGGCGCCCGGGATGAGCTCGTTCATCCGGTTGAGGGCGCGGAGGAAGGTCGACTTCCCGCAGCCCGAGGGTCCGATCAGGGCGGTCACCTGGCACGCGGGGAGCTGGAGGGAGACCTTCCGGACGGCCGCCTTCTCGCCGTAGCGGATGGTGAGGTCCCGCGTCTCCATCTTGGGCGCGGCGCTGTCGATCTCGGTGTTCATCTCAGTGGCCGCCCTCGGCGCGGCGCCGGGTGTGGGTGCGGATGGCGATGGCCACCGCGTTCAGGGCGAAGGTGAGGACGAGGAGCACGAGGACCGTCGCGTAGAGCAGCGGCCGGGTCGCCTCGACGTCGGGCGACTGGGTGGCGAGGACGTAGACGTGGTAGCCGAGGTGCATGAACTGGGAGAAGGCGGAGCGGGGGAGATCGGGGAGGAAGTAGGCCACCCCGGTGAAGAGGATGGGAGCGACCTCGCCCGCGCCGCGCGCCACCGCCAGGATGGCGCCGGTGAGGATGCCGGGCAGCGCTCCGGGGAGCACCACCCGGGCGAGCGTCTGGGACTTGGTGGCGCCGAGGGCCAGGCTGGCGTCGCGGTGATCCCGGGGCACGGCCCGGAGCGCCTCCTCGGTGGAGACGATCACCACCGGGAGCGTGAGCACGGCGAGGGTGAGCGCGGCCCAGAGCAGCGCCGGCTGGCCGTAGCGGAGCTGCCCGGGATCGGAGAGGGTGCGGTCGAGCCCGCGCCCCACGAACTGGATGAAGAAGCCGAGCCCGAACAGGCCGAAGACGATCGACGGGACCCCGGCCAGGTTGGTCACCGCCACTCGCACCAGGGCGGCGAGCCGCGAGGCGGGCGGGGCGTACTCGTGGAGGTAGACCGCGGTCGCCACCCCGACCGGCATCACCGCCACCGTCATGATCAGGGTGAGGATCGCGGTGCCGTAGATGGCGGGGAAGATCCCCCCCGCCGTCATCCCCTCCTCGGGGTTCTGGGTGAGGAAGGCCCAGCTGATCCGGCTCGCCCCGCCCCGGACCACGTCGAGGAGGATCAGGCCGAGCATCGCCACGACGAGCGCCGCCGCCACCCCGGTGAGGAGGGTGAAGGTGGTCCCGGCGACCTTGCGCGAGACGACGCTCACCCGCCCGCCCCGGCCATCCGCCGCACCAGCCGCCGGACGATCCAGGCGGCCAGGGAGTTCACCGTGAAGGTGAAGAGGAAGAGCTCCACCCCGATGAAGAACAGGACCGCGTAGTGGGCGCCGCCGAAGACCACCTCGCCCATCTCCGCGGCGATGGTGGCGGGGAGCGTCCGGACCGACTCCCCCAGGCTCCAGGAGGTGATCGAGGCGTTCCCCGAGGCCATGAGGACGATCATGGTCTCGCCGATCGACCGGCCGAACCCGAGGACGATGGCGGCCAGCACGCCGGGCGCGGCGGCGGGCAGGACCACGCGGAAGGCCGTCTCCCACCGGGTGGCGCCCAGGGCGAGGGAGGCCTCGCGGTAGGACCGCGGCACCGCCCCGAGCGCGTCCTCGCTGACCGTGAAGATGACCGGGACCACGGTGAGCGCCAGCCCGAGCCCGGCCACCACCGCGTTCAGGCGGAAGGAGAACCCGAAGGCGGTCTGCAGCCAGGTGGCCATGACCATCAGGGCGAAGAAGCCGAGGACCACGGAGGGGATGCCGGCGAGGAGCTCGATGGTGGGCTTGAGGACCTCGCGGAGGCGCCGGGAGGCGAACTCGGAGGCGAAGATCGCCGCCGCCACCCCCACCGGGACCGCCACCAGCATGGCGACCAGCGTGACCTTCAGGGTCCCGACGAAGAGGGGGATCATCGAGTACTTCGGGACCGTCCCCACCGGCTGCCAGACGAAGGACGCGGCCCGGCCGACCTTCCAGACCTGGGGCAGGAACATCCGCCCGAGGTCGACCTCCTTGTGCACCTCGGCGCTGGTGAAGAGGGGCAGGGCCTCCCGCCCGACGAACACGAAGATCAGCACCACCGCGGCGATGCCGGTGAGGGCGACCAGGGTGATCGCCCCCTCGATCAGCGCCTCGCGCAGCTGGCGGCGGCGGATGGAGGAGAGGGGCCGGGCGACCCCTCCCTCGTCGAGCTGCGCGATGGCCGGCACGGGCGCGAATCTGCTCATGACCCGGTAACGCGTCCGTGGCGGGACGGTGACGGTCGGGTGACGGCCGTCACTTCCTGATGGGGAAGTAGCCCACCGCCGTCACCAGCTTCTGGCCCTCGGCGGAGAGGCACCAGTCGATGAACTCCTTCGCCTCGCCGGCCGGCTGGCCGCGGGTGTACATGAAGAGCGGGCGGGAGAGGGCGTACTTGCCCGAGGCGACGTTCTCCTCGGTCGGCTTGTAGCCCTGGCCGTCCGCGCCGGTCACGAGCACGTCCTTCACCCCCTTGGCGTAGGCGGCGCCGCCGTAGCCGATCCCGTTCTTCTCCTTGGCCACCGCGTTCACCACCGCGGCGGTGCCGGGGAGCGTCTGGGCGCTGGCGGCGTAGTCCTCGTTCTTGAGCACGTGCTCCTTCACGAAGACGTAGGTCCCCGAGGAGTTCTCGCGCGAGTAGAGGACGACGGGGGCGTCGTTCCCGCCCACGTCCTTCCAGTTGGTGATCTCGCCCGTGTAGATCTTCTTGATCTGCTCGGGGCTGAGCTGCTTCACCGGGTTGGAGTCGTTCACGTAGATGGCGACGCCGTCCTTCGCCACCACCGTCTCGACCGGCGCGACG
>DATKAL010000403.1:0-6403 GCA_035498135.1 Anaeromyxobacter sp. | reverse complement strand
CAAGCTCAAGTACGGGATCGAGGTGGGCTCGCTCCCCCTGGACCTGCTCAAGGCGGGGCTCTTCTCGGTCCTGGTGATCGGCTACGTCCTGGTGGTCAACCGCACCTTCGATCGCGAGGCGGACGAGGGCCTGCGGGGCGTGCCCCTGCTGGTGGTGATCCTGGGGGTGATCGCCCTCCTGATGAGCTACGTCTCGACCAACACGCGCCTGGGGCGGTACGCCTACGCCATCGGCGGCAACCGCGAGGCCGCCCGGCTCTCCGGGATCAACATCCGGCGGACCATCTTCACCATCTACGTGACCATGGGCGCGCTGATGGGCGTGTCGGGCATCGCCCTGGCCGCCTACGTCGGCTCGGGCACGACCGGGGCGGGCGGCGGGTACGAGCTGGACGTGATCGCGAGCTGCATCCTGGGCGGGACCTCGACGCTGGGCGGCGAGGGGACGGTCTCGGGCGCCATCGTCGGCGCCCTGATCATCCAGTCCCTCTCCAACGGCCTGCAGATGATGAACGTCAGCTCCAACGTCCAGTACCTGATCAAGGGGCTGGTCCTGATCCTCGCCGTCCTCGCCGACATCACGATGAAGAAGAAGCGGGGCTGAGCCCGGACGGCGACGCCCGCGGCGCCGCGATGGCCGCCGCGGGCGTCCCGCGCCGCCGGGCCCCGGGGGGCCCTCACTTCCCGGCGATCGTCAGCGACGAGACCGCGATCTCCTCGCCCTTCTGGTCGCCCATCACGTTCACCCGGACGTGGTCCTTGAGGGTGGTCTTCTTGAGCGCCGCGAGGGCCAGCTCGTTCCCCGCCTTGTCGAGCTTCAGGTACTTCCCGTCCGGCGTCATCACGCCGTACCCGCTGCCCGCGCACTTGAGGAGGCACGACACCGGGTGCTTGTCCGGGTCGCCCTTCACCTTCGCCTGGCACATCTGGTCGATCAGGGAGACGTTCTCCCAGGTGGCGGCGAGCGCCGACACCGGCATCCACAGCGAGACCAGCAGGCCCACCAGCAGCTTCTTCATGGCTTCTCTCCTTTCGTGCCGCGCGGCGTGGTCCCACGCCGCGAGGTTCAGGCCCTGGCCTCCCGGGCGGGCGCGGCGCGCGCCGGCGCCTCGCTCGCCACGGACGCCGCCCGCCACTCGGTGAGCCGGGCCAGGGTGAAGGCCGCGGCGGCGACCTCCAGGTCGCGGACCACCAGGTCCCAGAAGTGCGCGGCGAGGGCGAGGTTGGCGGCGATCCCGACCACCCAGGCCGCCATCGCGTAGGCGCCGAGGCGGGTCCAGCGGGTGAGGATGGCGAGCCCCACCGCCGCCTCGAGGACGCCCACGGCGCGCAGGAAGGTCTCGTCCCCCACCGGGAGCAGCCGCTCGGCGAGCGGGCTCAGGTACATCGACCACATGGCCAGCACGTCGAAGAACTTGTCGACGCCGGCCAGGAGGAGACCGGCGCCGAGGGCGACGCGGAGCGCCCACCAGGCGCCGTGCAGGTTCCTGTCCGCCGTGGTCATGGGCCTCGTCCCGGGGCGGTGCGCGAGCGGTACCCATGGTCCGCGGCCGGCGTCTCTGCCCTGAATTCGGCGAGGTCCGATGGGGCCCGGCGGGAGCGGCGCCTACGGGGCCGGAGCCCACCGGGCGAGCGTGAGCGAGTAGCGAGGCGCTCCGTCCGGTCCCTCGCCGGGCTGCATCCGCCCGCCCCACCGCTCGGCGAGCTCCCGGCACAGGGCGATGGCCACGCTCGAGCGGCCGGGGCCGCGCCGGACGGCCTGGCCGGACCGGCCGGCGCCTTCCACGACGACCTGGACCGTGGCCTCGCCGACGACCACCGAGACCGCGACCGGGTGGGGAGGCTCCGCACGGGAGGAGCCGCCGTTCTCGCCGGCCGTGCTCAGGAGCACGCCGAGGACCCGGGCGAGGTGGGGCTGGCTCGCCCGGACCGGCGGGACGTCCGGCGGGATGTGCCGCTCGAGCACCGGCAGCCGGCCGGTCCGCGCCTCGCAGACGCGGACCGCCTGGTCGAGGGTCTCCGCCAGATCGACGTCGCCCACCGACTCGTCGTTCTCCACGCCCAGCGCCCGCAGGTCCGCGACCATCATGCTGATCCGCTCCAGGGCCTCGAGGGCGTCGCCCAGGGCGGCGCCCACGTCCGCGTCCCGGATCGCGCCGGCGAGCTCGTGCTGGACGAAGCGCACGTTGGAGGTGGCGGAGGCGAGCGGGTTGTTCACCTCGTGCCGGAACCCGGCGACGAGCCGGCCGACCGCGGCCAGGCGCTCCGCCTCGAGCCGGCCCTGCTCGCTCCGCGCCAGCTCGGCGAGCGCCGCGGCCCGGGAGGCCCACGCCTCCCGCTCCCGCCGCCGCATGCGGCGGTAGAGGAGGGCGCTGGCGGTGCCGTAGAACGCGCAGCTGCCGAAGGCGGCGGCCAGGAAGCCGAGCGCGGCGAGACCCTCGCCGGCCGCGGCGCCGAACCTCACCCCGGCGACCGTCCCGGCCAGCCCCACCGCGAGCGTCGTGGCCGGCTCGTCGGGGACCACGATGGTGAGCACGATGGGGACGAAGGCGAGGAAGGGGAGGTAGGGGCTCCGCACTCCACCCGATCCCCCGATCAGCACGGCGAAGCCGGCGACCACGGCGAGGAGGGAGCCGGTGACGATCCAGCGAACCGCGCGGGGGCTCCGCAGCGCCGAGAGCCCGGCGTCCGCGGCGAGCAGTCCCAGGGACACGCCCACCCGCCCGGCCAGGACTGCGCGGTTGCCCCAGCCATACGTGGCGAGCTCCACCGCCAGGAAGGCGAGGTTCAGCCCCTCGATCACCCGGAGGACGCGCCGCCGCTCGGGTCGGGTCGCCTCGGTGAGGTCCGATGGCAGGTCCGCGGCCGCGGGGCTCCGCCCCGGGTCGGCGCTGTCGGTCGGTGACGGCACTCACCCATAGATGACACGAACCCTGCCGCCAGGCACGGAAACGTCCTGCGGCGGAGGCGATCGCGGCTCCCTGCTCGAGACCCGGGCCCGGCTCCGCCGGGGTAGGCGAGGCTCAGCCGCCCAGCTTCGCCCCGAGCCGGAGGAGCCGGCCGGCGCGAGCGGCGGCGGCCTCGATCAGCTCGACCCCGCGCGCCATCGCCTCCTCGAGCGGGATCGGGCCCGGGGCGGCGGTGGCGAGGGCGTCGATGCCTCGCGAGAGGACCTCCTCGGCCCCCTCCCCCAGCCCGCCCGAGAGGCAGAGCACGGGCACGCCGTGGCGCCGGGCCACCGCCGCCACCCCCACCGGCGCCTTGCCCATGGCGGTCTGCCGGTCGGTCTGCCCCTCCCCGGTGATCACCAGGGCCACGCCCTCGAGGAGGCGCTCGAAGCCCGTGGCCTCGAGCACGATCTCCACCCCGGGCCGGAGCCGCGCGGGGGTGAAGTAGAGCAGCCCCGCCCCGAGCCCCCCGGCCGCGCCCGCGCCGGGCCGGTCCGCCACCTCGCGCCCGGTCGCGGCCCTGGCCACCGCGGCGTAGCGCGCCAGGGCGGCGTCGAGGAGCTGCACCATGGCCGGCGTCGCCCCCTTCTGCGGGCCGTAGACCGCCGAGGCGCCGCGCGGCCCGGTGAGCGGGTTGTCCACGTCGCAGGCCACCAGGAGCTCGGCCCCGGCGAGCCGGGGGTCGAGGCCGGCCAGGTCGATGCGCTCGAGCCGCGCCAGGGCGGCGCCCCCCTCCGGCAGCTCGGCGCCGGCCGCGTCCAGGAAGCGCGCCCCGAGGGCGCGCGCCAGGCCCGTCCCCCCGTCGTTGGTGGCGCTGCCGCCGATCCCCACCACCAGGCGGCGGAGGCCCGCGTCGAGCGCCGCGCGCACCAGCTCCCCCGTGCCGAAGGTGGAGGTGATGCGCGGGTCGCGCCGCTCCCTGGGGACGAGGGGGAGACCGGACGCGGCCGCCATCTCGATCACCGCCGTCCGGCCGTCGCCCAGGATCCCCCAGCGCGCCGCCACCTCCTCGCCCAGCGGCCCCCGCACCGCCTGGCGGAGCACGCGCCCGCCGGTGGCGCTCACCAGCGCCTCGACCGTCCCCTCGCCGCCGTCGGCGATGGGGACCTTCACCACCTCGACCTCCGGGAAGACGGCGCGCAGCCCGCGCTCCATCGCCTCGGCCACCTGGAGCGCCGAGGCGCTCCCCTTGAACGAGTCGGGCGCGATCACCACGCGCATGGAGTCCTCCCGGGAGACGGGCTCAGGGCACCAGGTGCGGGAAGAGGAAGGCGTAACCCCACACCATCAGCCCGAGGACGATCAGGTAGGGGACGGTGTACTTGATGGTCTGCCGCATGATGGCGCCCTCGCGCCCGAGGAGCCCCACGGCGCTGGCGGCGATGACGATGCTCTGCGGCGAGATCATCTTGCCCGCCGGGCTGCCGGCGTTGCCCGCCGAGGCCATGAGGACGTCGGAGAGCCCCATCCCCTGGGCGGTGAGCTTCTGCAGGTTGCCGAAGAGGGCGTTGGAGGAGGTGTTGCTCCCGGTGAGGAAGACGCCGATGGTGCCGAACACCGGGGCGAGGGCCGGGTAGACGGTCCGGTGGACCGCCGCAACCAGGCTGTTGGCCATGGTGTTCACCATCGAGATCTGCTTCATGCCCAGCGTCCCCCAGACCGCCAGCTTGGTGGCCGGATCGACGATGGGCAGGGCGAGGTTCATCACCTCGGAGATGGAGAGGATGGAGGCCACCGCCACGAAGGAGGGGACCATCTGCCGGGCCGTCCTGACGAGCTGCTCGCCCACCACCCGGGGCCGGATGCCGAGGAAGGGGAAGGCGAGCAGCCCGGCGAGGAACATGATCGTCCCCGGGCTCTGCAGCCAGGTGAAGGCGTAGGGCTTGTTCGGGTTGTAGATCTGGAACTTCAGCAGCATCCACTCCCAGCCCTTGGCCTTGCCGGCGAAGAGGGGTTTGGTGCTCGGCAGGTTCACCAGGATGATGAGGGCGGCGAGCAGGAGGTAGGGGAGCCAGGAGAGGAAGAGTTCCTTCGGGTGGAACTCGGCAGGCTTGGCCGCGGCCGCCGACTCCCCGGGGAAGAGCCAGGGCTGGTCCTTCTTCGCCCAGGAGAGCCAGAGGGCGGTGGCGGTCAGGCAGACCAGCGAGGCGAGCACGGCGGTGAGCGTGCCGCCGAGCAGGTTCGACACCAGGAGCTCGGTGGCGGAGAAGGAGAGCCCGGTCACCAGGATGGCGGGGAGCGCCCCCTTGAGCCCGCGCCCCTTCGACATCGCGTAGACGGTGGCGAAGGCCATGAGGAAGGCCATGGGCGCCATCAGGCGGCCGGTCATCTGGGCCAGGCGCAGGTTGTCGAGCTGGGTGGTGAGGGCGAGCGTGTCGGTGGGGATGGCGAGCGAGCCGAAGGGCACCGGCCCGGTGTTGGCCACCAGGCAGACCAGCGCCGCCATCATCGGGTCGTACCCGAGCCCCACCAGGATGCTGGCGGGGATGGCGACGGGGGCGCCGAAGCCGCAGATGCCCTCGAGGAAGGCGCCGAAGCCGAAGGCGATGAGCAGGGCCTGGGCGCGCCGGTCCACCGTGAGGTTGGCCATGGCGCCCTGCATCTTGGCCATCCAGCCGGTGGCCTTGAGGACGTTGTAGACGACCAGCGCGCCGAACGGGATCCACATGATGGGGAAGAGCCCGAAGAGCGCCCCCTGGAGCGCGGCGAGCAGCGTCACCTTGACCGGGAGGCCGAACCAGAGGATCGCGACCAGGACGGTGACCGCCCAGGCCGCCGGCGCCAC
The DNA here is from genome assembly GCA_035498135.1 of Anaeromyxobacter sp. Lineage (GTDB taxonomy): Bacteria > Myxococcota > Myxococcia > Myxococcales > Anaeromyxobacteraceae > Anaeromyxobacter. Next base: position 670 of record DATKAL010000403.1, on the reverse strand, counting down.
CTTCACGGCGGGCCGCATGAGGATGGGAAGGCCGACGAGGAGCACGAGCAGCGGCGAGGCGGCGACCAGGGCGGCGAGCATGCGCGGACCTCCGGGGTGAGCCCGGGAGCGTAGCCGATGGCACCGGGCCGCGGCTGCACGATCTGGTGCGACAAGTTCGCCTGGTGTGGGTCCGGCCCTCTCCCGGCGGCGCCTCGCCTACGTGACGCCTCGCGTCGCGAGGTGGCGGGCGAAGTCGGCGTCCAGGGTCTGCACGTGGACGACCATGGCGCGCGCGGCCGCCAGGCTCGCCCCGAGCGACAGCCCGCCGCCCGCCGTCGCGCGGCTCTCCTCGACCGCGCGGAGCCAGCCGGCGTGCTCGCGCTCGTGCTCCTCCGCCCCGCGATGACGGTAGCGCCTCATCAGCTCGGCCTCGTAGTCGAAGTGGCCGCGCACCAGGGAGAGCAGGTCCTCGAGGATCGCGGGGCCCTGCGGCGGCTCGCCCCCCGCCAGCTGGGTCCGGATGAGCGCGTCGGCGAGGCGGCGCTGGAGGCCGTGCTCGACGTCCATGCGGGCGTGACCGAGCGACAAGGGTTCGGCGGACCGCGGGCGGCAGACCTCGGCGAGCAGGCTGCGGAGGGCGTCGCGCTCGACCGGCGCCTCGAGCCAGCCGGCCCAACCTTCCCCGGCC
>DATKAL010000402.1:0-2201 GCA_035498135.1 Anaeromyxobacter sp. | reverse complement strand
TGAGATCGGCGGGGTCGACGACCCAGAGCCCGCCGCAGTCGGCGCAGCGCTGGAGCGTGCTGTCCTCATGGGCGATCTCGGTCATCTCGACGCTGCACCGCGGGCAATCCATGACGAAGGAGGTCCTCCTCGGGACCTACGAGACGGAGTTCTCTCTACGGGGGTTCAAGCCGGAACCGGAGGGTGTGCGGCGGAAATAGTAGGCAGAACACCCGGTCCGTTTCAACGGCCTTGCGGGCGGGACGCCCCCTACCCGGCGATGGCCTTGCGCAGGGCGTCGATCAGCCGCCGGAGCCGCTCGGCGTGGAGCTTCAGGGCCACCCGGTTGACCACCAGGCGGGCGGAGACGGGCAGGACGTCCTCCTCCACCACCAGGCCGTTCGCCTTGAGGGTCTCCCCGGTCTCGGTGATGTCCACGATCGCGTCGGCCAGGCCGAGCGAGGGCGCCACCTCGATCGACCCGTGGAGCGGGATGATCTCGGCGGGGAGCCCCTTCTTCGCGAAGTGGTGGGCGGCGAGGGAGAGGTACTTCGTGGCGACCCGCGGGGCCACCCCGCGGGGGAGGGGGGGGGCGCCGCGAGGCCGAGCCACGATCACGGTGCAGCGCCCGATCCCCAGGTCGAGCGGCTCGTAGAGGTCGCGGGGCTCCTCCCGGAGGATGTCCAGCCCGACGATCCCCACCGCGGCGGCGCCGTGCTCCACGTAGCTCGCCACGTCGGCGGCCCGGATCGAGATGAAGCGCAGCCCGGCCTCGGGCGCGTCGGCGGCCAGCTTGCGGGTCCCCTCGAGGAGCCGCTGGGGGGAGACCCCCACCGCCCGCTCGAAGAGCCGGGACGACTCCTCGAGCAGCCGCCCCTTGGGGACCGCCACGGTGATGAGCTCCGCCGCCATTCGACGCTCCTTCGCCCGCTCCCGGACCGCGCCGCGCCGGGCCGGGCTCACGCCTTCACCCGCCGGATGCGCGCGCCCAGGGGGGCGAGCTTCTCCTCGATCCGCTCGTAACCGCGGTCCAGATGATAGACGCGGAGGACCTCCGTCGTCCCCTGCGCCGCGAGGCCCGCCAGGACCAGGGCCGCCGAGGCGCGCAGATCCGAGGCCATCACCGGGGCGCCGGAGAGGGCCGGCACGCCCTTCACCAGCGCCACCTTCCCGTCGACGGCGATGTCCGCCCCGAGCCGCTGGAGCTCCTGGACGTGCATGAACCGGTTCTCGAAGACGGTCTCGGTGATCTTGGACGAGCCCTCCGCCAGGCAGAGGAGCACCATCATCTGGGCCTGCATGTCGGTGGGGAAGCCGGGGTAGGGCGCGGTCCGCACGTCCACCGGGCGCGGGCGGCCGTCCCCCACGACCCGGAGCCCGCCCCCCGTCTCGGAGACCGTCGCGCCGATGGCGCGGAGCTTCTCGATCAGCCCCTCCTGGTGGGCCGCCACCACCCCCCGCACCGTCACGTCGCCGCCGGGGAGGGCCCCGGCCACCAGGAACGTCCCGGCCTCGATCCGGTCCGGGATCACGGTGTGCTCGATGGGCCGGAGCCGCTCCACCCCCTCGACCCAGATCTCGTCCGTCCCCGCCCCCTCGATCCGCGCCCCCATCGCCTGGAGCGCGTCGGCGAGATCCCGGACCTCCGGCTCGCGGGCGCAGTTCCGGAGCACCGACTCGCCCTCCGCCAGGGCGGCGGCCATCATCACGTTCTCGGTGCCCGTGACGGTCTGGCCGTCGAAGGTGAAGACTGCGCCGCGGAGCCGGCCGCGGGGGACGCTGGCGTGCACGTAGCCGTGCTCGAGACGCAGCTCCGCGCCCAAGGCGGCGAGCCCCTTGAGGTGCTGGTCGATGGGGCGGGCGCCGATGGCGCAGCCGCCGGGGAGGGAGACCCGGGCCCGGCCCCAGCGCGCCACCAACGGCCCGAGGACGACCACCGAGGCGCGCATGGTCTTCACCAGCTCGTAGGGCGCCTCCGGGCTCACGGCGGCGGGGACGCGGATCCCGAGGGCCCGGCGGTCGATCGCCCCGCGCTCCACCTGGCAGCCCATGTGGCCGAGGAGGCGCCCCAGGGTGCGGACGTCGGCGAGGTCCGGCACGTTGCGGACGGCGTGGTCGCCCTCCGCGAGGAGGGTGGCGGCGATGATGGGGAGGGCGGCGTTCTTGGCGCCGGAGACGTCCACGCTCCCGCGGAGCGGCACGCCTCCCTCGACGACGATCTT
>DATKAL010000401.1:0-5394 GCA_035498135.1 Anaeromyxobacter sp. | reverse complement strand
TCCCCTGCACCGAGAAGGCCGCCGCGGTGGTGCACGACGCTCGCGAGGCGGTGCACCGGGTCCTGCACGGGATGGACGACCGGCTGGTGGCGATCGTCGGCCCCTGCTCCATCCACGACGTGCGCGCCGCCAAGGAGTACGCCGGGCGGCTGGTGGAGGAGCGGCGCCGGCTCGCCGGCGACCTCGAGATCGTGATGCGCGTCTACTTCGAGAAGCCGCGCACCACCGTGGGCTGGAAGGGGCTCATCAACGACCCCGACCTGGACGGCAGCTTCCAGATCAACCGCGGGCTGCGGCTCGCCCGCGAGCTGCTCCTCGACATCGCCGAGCTGGGGATGCCCGCGGGCTGCGAGTTCCTGGACATGATCACCCCCCAGTACATCGCCGACCTGGTCTCCTGGGGGGCGATCGGGGCCCGGACCACCGAGAGCCAGACCCACCGCGAGCTGGCCTCGGGCCTCTCCTGCCCGGTCGGCTTCAAGAACGGCACCGACGGGAACGTCCGGATCGCCATCGACGCCATCAAGGCCGCTCAGCAGCCGCACCACTTCCTGTCGGTGACCAAGGGCGGGCACTCCGCCATCGTCTCCACCAACGGGAACGAGGACTGTCACATCATCCTGCGGGGCGGGCGCTCCCCCAACCACGACGCCGCCAGCGTCGAGGCCGCCTGCCAGGAGATCGCCCGCGCCGGCCTGGCGCAGCGGCTGATGGTCGACGCCAGCCACGCCAACAGCGGAAAGAGGCCGGAGAACCAGCTCCCGGTCTGCGAGGACGTGGCCCGCCAGATGGCGGGGGGCGAGGAGCGGATCATCGGGGCGATGGTGGAGAGCCACCTGGTGGCCGGCCGACAGGACCTGGTCCCCGGCAAGCCCCTCACCTACGGCCAGAGCATCACCGACGGCTGTCTGGGCTGGGAGGACACGGTGCGGGCCCTGGACGTGCTGGCCACGGCGGTGCGGGAGCGGCGCCTGCGCGACGCGAGCGTGAACGGGGGAGACGCGCCCGGGCGCTGAGCGGCCTGGACCTCAGGCCGGGGGGCCGGCGGTGAGCCTCTCCCAGCCCTCCCGCGCCGGGCCGGAGAGGGCGAAGGGCTGGACCTCCACCTGGAAGCCGCTCGAGGTCGGCCGGCACAGGCGGGTCACCACCCAGAGGGCGAAGGGCTCCTCGGCGTAGAGCTTCGCCTCGAGGAGGCGGTTCTCGGGGAGCGGGTCCTCCCCCTCCATGATCAGGCCGTCGGGGAGGACGGTCGTCACCCGGAAGAGCCGGGGCCGGCGCGCCACCGAGATCGAGGCGCCGATCCGGACCGGACGGCCGCCCCCGGCCAGGGTGGTCGCGGGGAGGGCGATCCTGGGCGAGCCGACGAAGGCGGCCGAGGCGGCGGTCTCGAAGGCGGAGACGAACTCGGGCACCTGCTCGATCACCCGCTCGACCGCGGCGCGCTCCGCCGCCGTCAGCCCCGGCACGCGGGCCAGCTCGGCGGCGGTCACCCGGGTGCGGGTGAGGACCAGGGCCACGACGGCGTCCGTGAGCCGGATCACCTCGAGCAGGGCCGGGTCGCGGCAGGTCCCCCCGCCGTGATGGGAGGCGATCACCTCCCCCACCAGCGCCGGCAGCCGCCAGCGCTCCGCCATGGCCAGGCCGACCGCCACGTGCTGGCGCTCGACCAGCCCGGTCCAGGCCTCGAGCGGCCAGCTCCCCTCCAGGCGCCCCTCCTCGACCAGCGCCTCGAGGGCCGCGGTGGCGACGATCTTCCCGAAGTCGTGGAGGAGCCCGAGCACGAAGGCCTCCTCGGTCCGCAGCCCGCGCAGCCGGGCCAGCTCCTGGCAGAGGGCGGCGCTCACCAGCCCCTCGATCCAGATGACCCGCCGGACCGAGACCAGCGCGCCCACCGCCTGGGCGCTGGTGGAGAGCCCGGAGGCGAGCAGCAGCCGGATCACCTCCGCCGCGCCGATCCGGGTGATGGCCTGGAGGAGCTCGGTGACCGGCGGCCCGCGGCGGTAGAGGGCGGAGTTGGCGCAGCGCAGGATCGCCGCCGCCAGCACGGCGTCGGCCCCCACCAGCGTCGAGATCTCGGCGAGCCCGGCCTCCCGGCGGGAGAGCGCCTCCTGGACCCGGACCGCCACCGCCGGATAGGGGGGCACGCGCAGGCCGCCGCGGGCCACCAGCCCCTGGACGGCGCGCTCGAGGTCGAGCAGCTCGGCGGGGAGGGACAGGGTGGGGTCCGGCATCCGGACGACAGATACCCTCTGGCGCGGGATCCGGCAACCGGCGGCGACGTCAGGGGCGCGCCACCCGCCCCGGCCCCCGGCCCGTCGCCGCGTCGAAGAGCGTCTCCCAGGTGACGAAGGTCGGCATGGGCTTCCACTCCGGCCAGGCGGCCTGGTCGAAGCGCGCCGCCAGCTCCGCCGAGGAGAGGCCCGGGTTGGCGCGCGCATGGGCGCGCACGGCGGCGAGCAGGTCCCGGTAGCGGACCAGCTCCTTCTTCCCGCAGAGCGGCCCGTGCCCCGGGATGATCCGGACGTCGTCGGGGATCCAGGAGACGAGCCAGGTCACCTCGTCGAGCAGGCCCTCGAAGCTCCCCCCGCCCTCCACGTCCACGAACGGCAGCATCCCGAGGAAGAGGAGGTCGCCCATCTGCAGCACGTGCTCGGCCGGCATGCCGACCACGAGGTCGCCGTCGGTGTGGGCCGGCCCGCGGTGGACGAGGTGCAGGTCCAGCCCGGGGAGCCGGAGGTCGAGGCGGGCCGGCGCGGCGGAGTCGTCCTCGCCCACCACCACGGTGGGGAGCCCGCCCCGCTGGGCCGGCTCGAGCCGAGCCTGGTCCGCCTCCATCCGGCGCCGCACCGCGGCGTGGGCCACGATCTCGCCCACCTTCCCGGAGAGGGCCGCGTTCCCGCCCACGTGGTCCGGGTGGTGGTGGGTGTTCACCAGGAACCGGACCGGGCGGTCGGTGATCGAGGCGATCGCCTCGAGGAGGCCCGGGGCGGAGGCGGCGACCTGGCTGTCCACCACCACCGCCTCCCGCTCCCCCACGTAGACGCCGACGTTGCCGCCCTTGCCGAAGACGACCGAGACGTGCTCGGAGACCTTCTCCACCCGTTGGACCTTCTCCGGCGGACGGGGAACCGGGGCCGACTGGGCGCGGGAGCCGAGCGGGGCGAGGAGCAGGAGGGCGAGGAGGGAGCGCATGCCCGACGCCTACCCGATCCCGGCCCGGCCTGCACGCGAAGACCGCCGCCGGGGTGCCCTGGACGAGGGCCACCGCCCGGGCGAGACCCCGCCCGCCCCGGCGCCGGCCCGCCCCCTGGCCTACCCTGCCGGCCGGAGAGGAGGAGACGGCGATGGGGGTCATCCTGCAGGCGTTCTACTGGAACTGCCCGGACGTGGCCGGGGTACCCGGCGGCTGGTGGCGGGAGGTGCTCGCCCGCCTCCCCGCCCTCAAGCAGGCCGGCTTCAGCGCGCTCTGGCTGCCGCCCGCGTCGAAGGCGGCCGAGATCGCCTCCATGGGCTACGACCCGTACGACTACTACGACCTCGGCGACCTGGCGCAGAAGGGCGGCCAGGCCACCTGGTTCGGGACCGGCGCCGACCTGCGGGCCCTCCTCGCCGCCGCCCGCGCGGATCCGCCGGTGCAGGTCTACGCCGATCTGGTCCTGGACCACGCCAGCGGCGCCGACGCCCAGGAGCAGAACCCGATCGACGGGCAGTGGCGCTGGACGAGGTTCGATCCGGCGAGCGGCCGCTTTCCCCGCTCCTGGGCGGACTTCCACCCCTGCGTCTTCGAGAGCTGGGACGGCTACCCGCTGGCGAACGGGATGCCCGACCTCTGCCACCGCAACCCCCGGGTGTACCAGGAGCTCCTCGCCTGGGCGCGCTGGCTGATCGAGGACGTCGGGTTCGACGGCTTCCGCTACGACATGGTGAAGGGCTACGGCGCCTGGGTGGTGGGGGCGATCCAGGAGTACCGGTACCGGCTCTCCGGCGCCGCCTACTTCAAGCCCTTCGGCGTGGGCGAGTACTGGGACTCCGAGGGCTCCATCACCTCCTGGCTGGCCGAGGCCTGGGAGAGCTCGGACAACCCGGTGGCCGCCTTCGACTTCCCGCTCCGGGGGCGCCTCAAGGCCCTCTGCGACACGTGGGGCTACGACCTGCGCGAGCTCCCCGCCCCCGGGGCGCTCTACGTCGACCGGCCGGCGCAGGCGGTCACCTTCGTCGAGTCCCACGACCTGGCCGAGCCCCACCCCGGCGCGGACCCGATCGTGAACGCGAAGATGCTCGCCTACGCCGTGATCCTGACGCACGAGGGCTACCCGTGCGTCTTCTGGCGGGACTGGTTCGACCTCGGCCTGGCCGAGGAGGGGCTGCGCTCCGGGATCGCCGCGCTCGTCCGGGTCCACGAGGACCACGCGCGCGGCCCCTCCGACGTGCTGTACGTCGACCACGACCTGTACCTGGCGCAGCGGCGGGGCCTGGACGGCCAGGGAGGGCTGGTGCTCGTCCTCAACAACCGGGGGGACGGGTGGAGCGGGCAGCGGGTCCGGACCGCCTGGCCCGGCGCGCGGCTGGTCCCCGAGGCCTGGCGGGGCGAGGACGACCTCGGGACGCCCGCCGACGTGCAGGCGGACGGCGACGGGTGGGCCGACCTCTGGGCGCCGCCCCGGGGCTACGCCGTCTACCGCCCGGCCTGAGCGCCGGGCGGCGCGGGACCTCCCGGGGGGCCCCGGCCCCTCGGCGCTCCGCTGCCGGATCGAGGGGACCGACACGGGCGGCGGCACCTGCCGGGTCGAGTTCATCGGCATCCCGCGGCTCGCCGACGGGGACGAGGGGGTCGAGTTCCGGGACCTCGCCCTCGAGCTCGTGAGGCGGGTCGAGCCGCAGGCGGCGGAGAGGATCGACGCGGCGGCGAAGCGCTAGCCCGCTCGGCGGCGGCGGAGGCGCGCCGCCAGCGCCCGCGCCCGGGCGCTCCCGGCGGCCGCGGCCCTCCGCGCCCAGGCGAGCGCCGCCGGCGCGCTCCGGCGCAGGCCGAGCCCGTCGCGGCGCGAGAGGGCGAGGCGGTACATCGCCTCGGGATCGCCGCCCCGGGCGGCGGCGAGCAGGAACGGGGCCGCCCGGGTCCGGTCGCGGGGGGCCCCGCAGCGCCCCCACCAGTAGGCCTGCCCAACGAGCCAGGCGGCGCCGACGTGCCCCCGGGCCGCCGCGCGCCGGGCCCAGCGGAGCGCCGCCGGGCCGTCCGCCTCGACCCCGAGGCCGTCCCGCAGGCAGAGGGCGAGCTCGTGCATCGCCGCCGGCAGGCCGGCCGCGGCCGCGCGCCGGTAGTGGCGGACCGCCGCCGGCCGGTCGCGGGCGATCCCCTCGCCGTGGAGCAGGGCGCCGGCCAGGCCCGCCGTCGCC
>DATKAL010000400.1:0-3293 GCA_035498135.1 Anaeromyxobacter sp. | reverse complement strand
CCGCCGCCTTGACCGGTCCGGCGGCACCCGGTACAACCCGCCGAACCATGCCGAGCGAGAAAGCCGCCGCCGCGCCGAAGCCGGTCTACGAGCGCATCCTCCTGAAGCTCTCCGGCGAGGCGCTGATGGGCGACGGGAAGTACGGGATCTCGCCCAAGACGCTGACCTCCATCGCCCACGACGTGAAGGACGTGGTCGACCTGGGGGTCGAGGTCGCGCTCACCATCGGCGGCGGCAACATCTTCCGCGGCGTCTCCGGCGCCACCGAGGGGATGGACCGGGCCTCGGCCGACTACATGGGGATGCTCGCCACGGTCATCAACTCGATGGCCCTCCAGGACGCCCTGGAGAAGATCGGCGTCCCGACCCGGGTGCAGACCGCGATCGAGATGCATCAGGTGGGTGAGCCCTACATCCGCCGCCGCGCCATCCGCCACCTGGAGAAGGGGCGGGTGGTGATCTTCGCCGCCGGCACGGGGAACCCCTACTTCACCACCGACACCGCCGCCTCGCTCCGCGCCATGGAGATCCACGCGGACGTGCTCCTCAAGGCGACCAAGGTGGACGGGGTCTACAACGACGACCCGAAGAAGAACCCGCACGCCACCAAGTTCCGGCAGCTCAGCTACCTCGACGTCCTGAAGAAGAACCTCAAGGTGATGGACTCGACCGCCATCAGCCTGTGCATGGACAACGACCTGCCCATCGTCGTCTTCGACCTCACCCACCGGGGGAACGTGCGCCGGGTGGTGCTGGGCGAGGAGATCGGCACCACCGTGGGGCGTCCGGTCGCCCGCAGCGCGTAGGCTGCGGGCCCGGCGTGGCGGGGCGCGGCCCCGCTGGAAGGGAGACCGACATGAGCGTCGCCGACGACATCCTCAAGGACCTGCACGACCGGATCGCGAAGACCCTCGAGACCCTCAAGGCGGAGCTGGCCTCGGTCCGCACCGGGCGGGCGAGCCTCCACCTCCTCGACGGCGTCCGGGTCGACTACTACGGCACGTCGACGCCCCTCAACCAGGTGGCGACGCTCTCCGTCCCCGAGGCGCGGATGATCGTGGTGAAGCCCTGGGAGAAGAACATGATCCCGCCGATCGAGAAGGCGATCCGGGACGCCAACCTCGGGCTCAACCCCATGAGCGACAAGGACCTCGTCCGCGTCCCCATCCCGCCCCTCACCGAGGAGCGGCGCCGGGACATCGTGAAGCAGGTGAAGCACAAGGGCGAGGAGCACAAGATCGCGGTGCGCAACGAGCGGCGCGACGCGAAGGAGCTGATCGAGGCCGGGGAGAAGGACGGCGACATCGCCGGCGACGAGACGAAGAAGGCGCTCGAGAAGATGCAGAAGGAGACGGACGACGGCGTGAAGAAGATCGACGAGATCGTCGCCGCCAAGGAGAAGGAAGTGATGCAGGTGTGAGCGCGCTGTCGCTGCGCCCTCTGCTGTTCCTCCTCGCGCCGCTCCTCGCCCTGGGCTTCGCCGCCGGCGCGGTCCGGGCCCTCGCCCACCGGCCCGGCCTCCCCGCCCGGCGGCGCCGCGCCCTCTCCGCCGCCTGGGTGCTGCTGCTCCTTGCGGGCGCGCCGCTCTGGCTCTTCCTCGCGGCGACCCTGCGGCTCTGGTAGGCCCCCGGCACGCCGCTCACCGACACAAGAAGACCACCGACAGCGGTCGAGACAGGTTGGTTGGAGCAAACACGCCCAACCCGACCGCCGCCATGAGTCGCAAACCGAAGCAAGCGCCGCTTCTCATCGGGTCACCCCATTACGTAGTAGGCGTCACCCCGAGCCGTCCCCTCATATCAGGCCGAAGAGTTCACGGAAGCTGGCCTGCTGACGAATCGGCTCATCGAGCTTGTACCGCAGCGGCAGAGCGCCGCAACTCCGAGACGAGATCGGCTTCACGAGTCCCCCCCCGCGATGGGCGATCCGAGGTTAGCTCCGTACCGGGTGTTGACCCGGGGTGAATGTGTGACGTTCGGTGAGAGGTTCCTCAGCCAAAGCGCAGTGGTCAAGCGAAATGTTCCGCAGAGCGAAAAAGGCTCCGTGAGTCTCGTGGATTGCTCAGGCAGGAGAGAGTGCGCCCGATCCACCGCTCGCGCTCGTGAAGCCCGAGAGCGTCGCGCGACAGCCGTCAGGGCAACTCGTGGCAGTCAGGCGTGCGCTGCCGGCCGCCGCCCCCGCCGAAGCGCCCATCCGAGGAGCGCCAGCCAGGAGAGCGCCGAGAGCAGCGCGCCGGCCCGGAGGAGCGGCGTCCGGTAGCCGAAGACCACCTCGTGCTCGCCGGGGCCGACGCGCGTGGCGAGGAGGAGGGCGTCGGCGGTGGCGAGCGGCGTCTCCCGCCCGTCCACGGTCGCCGACCAGCCGGGAGCGCTCTCTCCGATCAGGACAGCGTACCCGCCGGCAGGTGACCCGCAGCGGAGGGCGACCTGCTCCGGGACGTACCCGGTGAGCTCGCAGCGGGTCGGGCGCACCCCCGGCGCTCCCTCGTCGGCGGTGCGCAGGGCACCGCTCAGGACCACCAGGCCCGGGTCCCGCGCCCGCTCTGGCCGCGTGAGCTCCGCCACCGCCTCGTCCTCCGGCACCCAGCGCCAGCGCGGCGCGACGAAGGCCCTCGGCCGGATCCGCTGGGCAGGGACCAGGGTCCAGCCGAAGGTCGGATCCCCCTCGTCGGACGAGGCGTCGAGCTCGAGCTCGACGGCGAGCCCCCCGGGGGCGGCGGCCCCGGGCGGGAGGAGCCCATCCCGCAGGGACCGAGGCAGGGCCAGGAACTCGATCCCGTAGAGCCCCTGGAGATCGGCGAGGGCCATGCTCCTCGCGCCCGCCCAGAACCGTGCGAACCGCTCGCTCCGCCACCCCTCGAAGCCCGGCACCGCCGCGAACCCGAAGCGGCCGACGCCGTCCAGGTAGAGCGTCTGGTGGAGGTACTCGGCCCGCCGGGCGAGCGGGATCCCGGCGTCGAGCAGCGGGCTCCGGAGGAGGCGGGGCGGCGGCGCGGCCGGCGCGCCGGGCGGCCGGGCGTAGGGCCGCAGGAGGAGCGGGACCTGCTCCAGGGGGGCGGCCGGGGTCACCGGCGTGACGGCCCAGCCCTCGTAGGTGGCGTGCCCGACGAGGAGCGCGACCGCGATCGCCGGGAGGAGGGCCCCCCGGCCGGCGCGCGCCCGGGCGGCGAGGAGCGCGGCGGCCACCGCCGCGACGGCGAGGGCGGCGAGGCCGGCGCGGAGCGCGATCCCGAGCGCCGCGGCGCCGTCCACCGGCGGCGTGGAGAGGCCGGCGGCCCGCTCCAGGGAGGCGAG
>DATKAL010000399.1:0-4807 GCA_035498135.1 Anaeromyxobacter sp. | reverse complement strand
CGCTCGCCGCGGCCCAGGCCACCGACGCCGCCGCCGAGCTCCTTCGGTCGCGGGGAGCGGTCCGGGAGCTCGAGGGGAAGGTGGCCGCCCTGGAGGCGCGGGCCGCGCGGCAGGCGGGGCGCGCGGCCGAGCTGGAGGAGGCCCTGCGGGCGGCCGAGGCGCGCCCCGGCTCCGCCCCCGCCGCCGCGCCCGGTCCCCAGGCCCCGGAGGCGGACGAGCCCGAGGAGGCCCCCGCCTCCTGGCTCATGCCGGTCTACACGCGGGAGTTCTACGACTCGCTCGAGGGGTGGGACCGGCGCATCCAGCGGGCGGCCTTCAAGCAGGCGAACCTGCTCGCCCAGGACCACCGCCACCCGAGCCTGCGGGCCCTCCCGCTCGAGGGGCTCCCCGGCTACTACCGGGTCCGGGTGGCGACGGACGTGCGGCTCCTCTACCGGCGCGGCGACCGGCAGAACACCATCGAGGTCCTCTCCCTCATCGACCGCGAGGACCTCGACCGGTACGTCCGGCAGGCGAAGACGCGGCAGTGAGCGACGCGCCCCTCGGCGCCAGGCGCGGCGAGGCTCAGGAGAGCTTGCGGTACACCCCGACGACCACGCCCAGGATCATGGTGCTCCGGAAGTCGGAGTCGCGGACGTAGATGGGGGCCATGCGAGGGTTGGAGGGCTGGAAGCGGACCCGGTCGCCCTCGAAGTAGACCCGCTTCACGGTCGCCTCGTCGTCGATCATCGCCACCACGATCTCGCCGTCGTCGGCGTGGAGCTGCTTCTTCACGAAGACGTAGTCGCCGGGCAGGATCCCGTCCCCGATCATCGAGTCGCCCTGGACGCGCAGCCCGTAGACCTTCTTGTTGGTCCCGAGCAGGAAGGCGTCCACCTGGACGGTGTCCTCGATCCGCTCCTGGGCCAGGATCGGCTGGCCGGCCGCGACCCGGCCGACGATGGGGATCTCGACGAGCCGCGTCCCGGCCCGGGGCGAGCCCCGGCCGATGGGGATGACGTTCGAGGCCGGCTCCCCGCCCAGCACCCCCCGGGCGGCGCCCGTGGGGATGAGGGCGCGCGACTTCACCGGGTCGCGGGAGAGGAAGCCCTTGCGCTCGAGCGCCTTCAGGTGGTCGTTCACCCCGTTGGTGGACCGGATGTCGAGCGCCTCGCCGATCTCGCGGATGGTGGGCGGGTAGCCGCGCTCCTCGATCTGGGAGGCGATGAAGCGGAGCACCTCCAGCTGTCGATCGGTCAGGCCTTCCATGGGCGACCTCCTGAACATCGGTATACTGTCACGACGTTCAGAAGGCAAGGATCCGGCCGCCACCCTGGCGTTGCGGCCGGGGCGGTCCGCCGGTACCGTCCCGCCGTGCCCCCGCCGCTCCTCCCCGCCCTGGGCCTCGCCCTCCGCGCCCTCTTCAGGGAGGCCTGGCTCCTCGCCGCCGGCCTCCTCTTCGCCGCGGCTCGGCGGGTGCTGGGCTGGCCCGCCCTGGCGGTGGCCTGGGCGCTGCTCTCCCAGGCGACGGCCCTCTCGCTCCGCGGCCACCCGTTCGATCCCGGCGCGGCGGTCGAGGGCGCCCTGGAGGTGGCGGCGTCGCCACGCTTCCTCGGGATCGTCGGCGGCCTGTGGCTGGCGGGCCTCGTCCTGGGCGCCGCCCTCCGGGTGGCCTGGATCGCCGGCGCGGTCCCGGTCCTCGGGGAGGCGATGGCGGGCGGTGGGGGGGGCTCGGCGCGCTTCGTCGAGGGGCTCGGGGCCAGGCTCCCCCGCGTCCTCGCCGCGGCCGTGCTCGCCTCCCTGGCGGAGGCCTCCGGCGGCCTTTTCGCCCTGGCCTTGGCGCTCGGCGGGGTGCAGCTCTCCGGTCGTGCGGCGGGGAGCGGGATCGAGCCCGTGCTCGCGGCGGCGGTGGCGCTCGCCCTGGTGCTGGCCGTGGCGGTCCCGCTGGCGCTCGGCTCGGCGGCCGACGCGGCCGTCTCCCGGGCGGCGCTGCTCGGCGAGGGGCCGCTCGAGGCCTTCGCCGCGGCCACCCGCCGCTTCCTCCTCCGCCCCGGCACCTTCGTGCTCGCCGCCCTCGCCTTCGGGCTCCTCGGGGGGCTCGCCCCGGCGGCGGTGGAGGGCGCCGGCGGGGTGCTGACCGGTTTCGCCCGCGGGGTGCGGCCGGCGGCCCTCCTCGGCCCCGACCTGATGGTCGCGGTGGCTGCGGCGATCATGGCGGCGGCGGTGGACCTGACCTGGCTCGGGACGATCTCGGCGCTCGCCTGCGGCGAGGACCGGCGCTAGAGACGCGAGCGGCCGGCGGGCGGTCCTGCTCGATCCGGCCGGAACGCCTTGTCCTCCCTTTGGCGTTGCAGCTTCCGCAGGGCCGTCCTGGTGGCGGTTCGGTTGGACGGGGTGGCGTCACCGATGAGGTGGCCTCGGTGAGGGGGTGGCGTCGCGGATGGCGTGGCGACGCCGATGGCGCCGCGCCGCGCTCAGCGCTGCGGCGGCAGGAACCGGCGCAGCGAGATCTTCCGGACCCGCAGCGTCGCCAGATGATAGAGGGCGGCTGCGCCGGAGAGCAGCGCGGCGACGGCCAGGGCGGCCCCGCCCAGGAGCCGCGAGGCCCCGCCGGCGAGGAGCACCAGCCCGCCGACCGTGAACCCGGCGGCGAGCAGCCCGAGGAAGACCATCACCCCCAGGGCGCGCACGTGCCCGCCGATCCGGTCGATCGCCTCCGAGTGGACGTTCACCCGGAACTTCCCGCCCTCCAGGTCGACCAGGATCTGCGAGAGCTGGGTGGGCACGTCCTCGGCCAGCGCCTGGAGCTTGAGCATCGACTTCATGAGGACGCTCGAGGCGTCGCCCGGGTTGAAGCGGGCGAGGAGCAGCTCCTTCGCGTAGGGCAGGCCCACCTCGAGCACGTCGAGCTTCGGGTAGAGCCGGCGGATGATCCCCTCGATGGTGATCGAGGCCTTGGCCAGCACCGCGTACTCCTTGGGGATCCGGATCTTGTGGCGCACCGCCAGGTCGAGGAGGTCGCGGAGCAGGGTGGCGGTCCGGATCTCCTCCAGCTTGAGGCCGAGGTAGCGCTCCAGGATCCCCCGGATGTCCTCGCGGAAGTCGGCGATGGGGGTGCGCGCCTCCGGGACGCCGATGCGGTTGAGGATCCGGGCCACCGACTCCGGCTCGCGGAGCGCGACGGCGACGATCAGGGTGACGAGCGCCTCCTGCTGCGCCCGGGTGAGCCGGCCCACCAGGCCGAAGTCGAGCAGGGCGATGCGGTGGTCGGCCAGGACCAGGATGTTCCCGGGGTGTGGATCGCCGTGGAAGAGCCCGTCCTCGAAGAGCTGGCGGAAGGCGGCCTCGATGATGTTCCGGGCCACCCGCTCCAGATCGAAGCCGGCCTCGGCGGTGACCTCGGAGATCTTGGTCCCCTCCACGTAGTCGAGGGTGAGGACGGTGGCGCAGGAGAGGTGCTCGTGCACCCGCGGGATGACGATCTGCGGGCGCCCCTCCGCGGCGGCCCGCATCTCGGTGGCGTTCCGGGCCTCGTTCGAGAAGTCGAGCTCCTCGTGGACCGTGCGGTCGAACTCCTCGATCATCCCGGTGGGCGTGTAGATGCCGGTCTCCTCGATCACCGCCTCGAGGAGGCGCGCCAGGTCGTGGAGCAGGGCCAGGTCGGCCTCGATCTGCTCGCGGATCCGCGGGCGCTGCACCTTCACCACCACCCGGTCGCCGGCGTGGGTCACCGCGCGGTGCACCTGGGCGATGGAGGCGCTCGCCAGCGGCCCCTCCTCCAGCGAGCCGAACAGGTCCTCCACCGGCCGGCCCAGCCCGGCCTCGATCTGCTTCCGCACGTCGGCGAGGGCCAGGGGCGGGCAGTCGTCCTGGAGGGTGGAGAGCTCCTCGATCCAGTGAGCGGGGAGGAAGTCCGGCCGGGAGGAGAGGAGCTGCCCGAGCTTGATGAAGGTGGGGCCGAGGTCGGAGAGCATGGTCCGGAAGCGCGCGGCGGTCTTCCGGTCCGGAGGCGGGAGCGGCTCGCCCGAGGGCGGCGCGTCGCGGCCCAGCAGGTCGCGCAGCCGCATCCGCTCGAGGTAGGCGCCGAAGCCGTGGCGCGCCATCGCCAGGGCGATCTGGCGGAGGCGGTTCAGGTCCTGGAACGCCCTCCCGAGCATCGGCGCGGACTGTAACACCCTCCGCCCACCCGGGGGCGGCGCGCGAGGGGAGCCGGCCCGCGGTCCGCCGGCCCGCTGGCGGGGCCGCGTGGTAGAAGGACTCGCCCATGCCGGAGATCGCCCAGGCCGCCACGCCGATGATGCGGCAGTACCTCGAGGTCAAGGCGAGGTACCCGGACGCGCTGCTCTTCTTCCGGCTCGGGGACTTCTACGAGCTCTTCTTCGAGGACGCCCTGACCGCGTCCGGGGTCCTGCAGATCACGCTCACCGCCCGGGCGAAGGGCGACGACAAGGTCCCGATGTGCGGCGTCCCGTACCACGCCGCCCGCGGCTACGTCGCCAAGCTCCTCGAGCGCGGCTTCAAGGTGGCGATCTGCGATCAGGTGGAGGAGCCGGGGAAGTCGGCCATCGTCCGCCGCGAGGTGACCCGGGTGGTGACCCCCGGGATGGTCCTCGACGACCAGGTGCTCGACCCGCGCGAGGCGAGCTGGCTGGGGGCCGTGGCCTTCGGCGAGGGGGGCGCGGGGCTGGCCCTGCTCGACGCCTCCACCGGGCAGCTCCAGTGCGGGGAGGTCCCGGACGACGCCCGGCTCGTGGACGAGCTCCGGCGGGCCGGGGTGCGCGAGCTCGTGCTCGCCCGGAGCGCCGACGGCGCCCGGGTGGACGCGGTC
>DATKAL010000398.1:0-6974 GCA_035498135.1 Anaeromyxobacter sp. | reverse complement strand
GGGTGTCCCGGAGCCGCCCCAGGTCGAGCCGCCGGACCAGCTCCTCGATCCGGGCGGACAGGTCCCGGACGCCGTAGAGCTTGCCGAACACCCGCAGGTTCTGGGCCACGGTCAGGTTCCCGGGCAGCGGCGCGTAGACGGCGGCGAAGTTGGCGCGCTCGAGCGCCTCGGCGCGCCGCCCGGCCACGTCCAGCCCCTCGATCCGGACCGAGCCCGCGCTCGGGGCGAGCACCCCCAGGATCATGTCGATGGTGGTGGTCTTCCCCGCGCCGTTCGGGCCGAGGAGGCCGACGATCTCGCCGGGGCGGACCTGGAAGGAGACGCCGTCGACCGCCACCACCGCGCCGAACGTCCGGTGGAGCCCCTCCACCGCCAGCACGGGGCCGCCGGCCCGCTCCCCCCCGCTCCTCCCTGCCGTCGCGCTCGCCACGCTCGCCATCCTAGCGGCGGCGCCGCGGCGCGGAAACGATTCCCTTGTGCGGCCGCTCCGTCCGGGCAATGGTGAGCCATGTCCGGCCCCTTCCCGCCGCCGCTCGCCGGTTACCAGGGCGAGGAGGGGCTCTCGCTCCTGGGCGTGCTCGCGCACCGCGTCCGGGCCGAGCCGCTGAACGCCGTGGCCACCGCGATCTTCGCCCTGGCCATCCTCCACACCTTCCTCGCGCCCCGGCTCCTCGCCACCTCGAACCGCCTCAGGCGGCGTGCCCGGGAGCGGGAGGGCGCGAGCGGCCACAGCGTCCTGGCCGAGGCGCTCCACTTCCTCGGCGAGATCGAGGTGGTCTTCGGCGTCTGGGTGGTCCCGCTCCTGGCGGTCATCGTCGTCGCCCGCGGGCGGGGGACGGCCGAGGCGTTCATGCGGGGGGTGGACTTCACCGAGGCCGTCTTCGTGGTGGTGGTGATGGCCCTCTGCGCCACCCGCCCGGTGCTGGCGGTGGCCGAGCGGCTCCTGGGTGCGCTCGCCCGGCTGGGCGGCGGCACGCCCATGGCCTGGTGGGTCGCCACGCTCGCGGTCGGCCCCCTCCTCGGCTCGCTGATCACCGAGCCGGCGGCGATGATCATCTGCGCCCTGCTGCTCGGGCGCCGCGTCCTCGTCCTCGGGCCGAGCGTGCGCCTGCGGTACGCGACCGTCGGCCTCCTCTTCGTGAACGTCTCGGTGGGCGGGACCCTGACCCACTTCGCCGCCCCGCCGGTGCTGATGGTGGCGGGGCGCTGGGGCTGGGACACGCGCACCGTGCTCACCCACCTCGGCTGGAAGGCGGCCGTCGCCATCGCGCTCTCGACCGCCCTCTACGCCCTGCTGTTCCGGGGGGAGCTCTCCGCGCTGGCCGCCCGGGCGGCGGAGCGGGAGGAGCGGGAGCGGCGACCGCCCGTCCCGGCCTGGATCGTGGCCGTGCACCTCGGCCTCCTCGCCCTGGTGGTGCTCACCTCCCACACCCCGGCCATCTTCGTCGGGGCGTTCCTGCTCTTCCTCGGCTTCCACGTGGCCACCGCGCCCCACCAGCACCCGCTCGACCTGCGCGCGCCCATCCTGGTGGGCTTCTTCCTCGCCGGCCTGGTGGTGCACGGGGCCCTCCAGCAGTGGTGGCTCGCTCCGGTGCTCGGGCGCCTCGACGACCTGGCGCTCCTCCTCGGGGCGGCGGCGCTCACCGCCTTCAACGACAACGCCGCCATCACCTACCTCGCCTCGCTCGTCCCGGGCTTCGGCCCCGGGGCGAGGTACGCGGTGGTGGCGGGCGCGGTCGCCGGCGGAGGGCTCACCGTGATCGCCAACGCCCCCAACCCCGCCGGCCAGGCGGCCCTGGCGCGCCACTTCCCGGACGGCGTGGCGCCGCTCCCCCTCCTGCTCGGGGCGGCGGCGCCCACCGCCATCGTCCTGACCTGCTTCCTGCTCCTTCCGTAGGATCCGTCCTGGCAGGGCCCGGGAGGGCGGGTTAGGGTCTGGCGATGTCCGCCTCCCCGCTCGCCCTCGCGCTCGCCGCCGCCCTGGCGGCCGGGGCGGCCGCCCCCGCGGCCCCCTACACGCCCGAGGAGCGGATGGACTTCTCCATCGACTACCTGGGCATCCCCATGGGCAAGGCGCGGATCGCGGTGGGCAAGCCGGAGGACGGGATCGTGCCGCTCCTCCTGCAGGCCCGGACCAGCGGGGTGGCCGAGTTCTTCGAGGTGCGCGAGCAGATCGCCAGCGTGGTCGACATCGCCACCGGCCTCCCGCGATCCTTCACCCTCGACGCGCTGGAGGGCACCTACCGCCACCACGACACCACCCGCTTCCGTCGCGAGGAGGGGAAGGCCACGGTCCGGGAGCAGGGCAAGTACGACAACACCAAGGAGATCGAGGTCCCGCCCGGCGCCCTCGACTTCCTGGCGATGGTCTTCCGGCTGCGCGCGCTCTCCCTCGAGCCCGGCGCCACGCACGAGTTCGACGTCCTCGCCGGCACGCAGGTGTCGCACGTCCGGTCCGAGGTGGTGGGCCGGGAGACGGTCAAGACCCCGGCCGGCCAGTTCCCCGCCGTCAAGGTGCGGGTCCCGACCGGCTTCACCGGAACGTTCAGCGAGAAGGACCCGACCTACGTCTGGTTCAGCGACGACGCCCGGCGGATCGTGGTCCGGCTCAGCACCCACTTCGCCATCGGCCGCGCCCAGGCGGACCTGGCGTCGTACCAGCCCGGGCGAGGCTGAGGCGCCCGCGCGGGCGGCGGGGCAGGCCGGGCCCCCGTCCTCTAGCGGAGGAGCGCCTGGGCGAAGGAGGCCAGCCCGGCTGCCCCGATCACCAGCGAGGCCAGCCAGATGAGCCGGACCCGGGTGAGGGCCGCCACCGCCCCGAGGGCGATCGCCACCTGGAAGAGGGCCACCGCGAAGGCGTGCCGGTGGTGCGCGTGCATGAGGTGGGCGGCCTCCTCGGCCTTGGCGTCCCGCTCCTTCTCCTTCTCCCGGGCCTTCTCCTGGATCTCGGCCTGCTCCTCCTGGTAGCGCCTCTGCTTCTCGGCGAAGGCGGGGGGAGGCTCCTTGCCGGCGGCGGCGAAGGCGGCCGCGCTCGCCTCGGCGACGGCGGCCTTCACCCCCTTCGCCTGGTAGTAGGCCCACTGGTCGCTCGCCTCGGCCTGCAGGCGGGTGGACTCGGTCTGGAGCAGGAGCGCCTCGTTGACGGTGGCGCCCGCCCGCAGGCTGGCCACCGCGGCCAGGGCGGCCAGCAGGGCGGTGGAGAGGGCGATGGAGCGGATGAAGCCGCTCTCCTCCTTCTCCAGCTCCTCGTGGATCGCCTCGTGCAGCTTCTCGGTCTCGACCTCGGGACCCTCGGGCATGCGCCCTCCTCGTCGGGTGAGCTTCGCGCCGGGGAGGATTAGCCGACCGTGCCCCTCCGCGCCAGTTCGTGCCCAGGCCGGCGCGCTCCTTTGCTAGGATGGCCCGGGGGAGGACCCCTTGCCGCTCATCGATCTCGCCAGCATCCCCAACCTTCCGCTCTCGGCGGTGAACGCCGACCACGCCGACGAGGCACGGCTCCTCAACGAGGCGGCCGACGCGGTCGATCGGTATCAAGCGGGGACGGCGGGGCGGGAGGCGGTGATCGCGGCGCTCGACGCGCTGTACGCCCACACCCGCGAGCACTTCGGGCGGGAGGAGGCGCTGATGCAGTCGTCGAGCTTCCCGGAGGCCTCCCTGCACGCCGCCGAGCACGTGCGGGTCCTGGTGGAGCTGGACGCGGCCGAGCGGGCCTTCAAGGACACCGGCGACGCCACCCCGCTGGTGAAGTACCTGCGCGACACGGCCGGCTGGTTCGAGGAGCACCTGCTCTCGATGGACCTCGCCACCGCCCGGTTCGCCAAGGAGTGGGGCGCGTAGCCGCGTCGCAGGGCCCCCGGCAGGGCGGGAGCGGGCGCGTGCCGCCGGCGCGGCGGCGCGGTAAAGAGGGGCCATGACCGCCTCCCCTCCGCTCACCGGTACCCCCGCCTGGAAGGCCCTGGTCGCCCACCACGCCACGCTCCGCGACGTCCACCTCCGGGAGCTGTTCGCGCGGGACCCGGGGCGCGGAGAGCGGCTCGCCGCCGAGGGGGCGGGGCTCTACCTCGACTACTCCAAGCAGCGGCTGACCGGCGAGACCGTCCGCCTGCTGGTGGCCCTGGCCGAGGCGCGCGGCCTCCCCGCCCGGAGGGAGGCGATGTTCCGGGGGGAGAAGATCAACGTCACGGAGGGTCGCGCGGTGCTGCACGTCGCGCTCCGGGCGCCCCGGGACGCGGACCTCCGGGTCGACGGGGTGAACGTGGTCCCCCAGGTGCACGCGGTCCTGGATCGGATGGCCGCCTTCGCCGACGAGGTCCGGAGCGGGCGCTGGACGGGCCACGGAGGGAAGCGGATCCGGACCGTCGTGAACGTCGGGATCGGCGGCTCCGACCTCGGGCCGGCCATGGCTCACGAGGCGCTCCGCGCCTACGCCGACCGCGCCCTGGCCTTCCGCTTCGTCTCGAACGTGGACGGGACCGACATGGCCGAGGCCCTCCGCGGCCTCGAGCCGGCCGAGACCCTGTTCATCGTCTCCTCCAAGACCTTCACCACCCTGGAGCCCATGACCAACGCCGCCTCGGCCCGGAGCTGGCTCCTCGAGCGCCTCCGGGACGAGCGGGCGGTGGCCCGGCACTTCGTGGCGGTCTTGACCAACGAGGCGGAGGTCCGGCGCTTCGGGATCGATCCCGCCAACATGTTCGGCTTCTGGGACTGGGTGGGGGGCCGCTACTCGATGGACTCGGCCATCGGCCTCTCCACCATGATCGCCATCGGGCCGGCCGGGTTCCGGGAGCTGCTCTCCGGCTTCCACGCCATGGACGAGCACTTCCGGACCGCCCCCCTGGACCGGAACCTCCCGGCGCTGGTGGGGCTCATCGGCGTCTGGAACGCCGACTTCCTCGGGGCGGAGACCGTCGCGGTGCTCCCCTACGACCAGTACCTCCGGCGCTTCCCCGCCTACCTCCAGCAGCTGACGATGGAGTCGAACGGGAAGCGGGTGACGCTCTCCGGCGCCCCGGTGGAGGGCCACGGGACCTGCCCGGTCGTCTGGGGCGAGCCCGGCACCAACGGGCAGCACTCCTTCTACCAGCTGCTCCACCAGGGCACCCGGCTCGTCCCCTGCGACTTCATCGGCTTCTGCCACTCGCTCAACCCCATCGGACGCCACCACGACCTCCTCACCGCGAACCTCCTCGCCCAGGGGGAGGCGCTCGCCTTCGGGAGGACGGCGGACGAGGTCCGGGCCGAGGGGGTCCCGGCGGCCCTCGTCCCCCACAAGACCTTCCCCGGCAACCGGCCCTCCTCCACCATCCTGGCCGACCGGCTGACCCCGGGCGTGCTCGGCGCCCTGGTGGCGCTCTACGAGCACGCGGTCTTCACCCAGGGCGTGGTCTGGGACCTCGACTCCTTCGACCAGTGGGGGGTGGAGCTCGGCAAGGTGCTCGCGAACCGCATCGTCCTCGAGCTGGAGTCGGCGGACGAGCCGCCGCTGCGCCACGACTCGTCCACCAACGCCCTCCTGCGGCGCTACCGGACCCGCCGCCGCTAGCCGGCGCCCGTCCCGATCCGGGTCCCGGATCCGGCGCCCCGGCGGCCCTCTCCCGGGCCGTCCCGCCGGGGACCCCCGTGCCAGGTTGGCTCCGCGGGGGGTTCCCCGGCGCGCGGTCGAGGCGCACGGTGAGGGCGGACCGCCTGGGAGGACGCCATGCTCGAAGGCAGCGATCGCAAGCTCGCCACCATCCTGACGCTCGACGGGGGTGGGATGCGCGGCGTGCTCACCGGCTGCGTGCTGGCCGCGCTCGAGGAGGAGGCGACCAAGGCGGCGGGGACGCCCCAGCCGATCGCCGGGCTCTTCGACCTGGTGGCCGGGACCTCCACCGGCGGCATTCTCGCCCTCGCCCTGGCCTGCCCCGACGAGGCGGACCCCTCGAGGCCCCGCCACCGGGCCGAGGCGCTGGTGGAGCTCTACGTGAAGCGCGGCCCGGCCATCTTCGGGAGCGTCCTCCCCGGCCCGCTCCGCGTCCTGAAGCAGCTCTTCGCCCCCAAGTACGGCGCGGCCGGGCTCGAGGCGACCCTGCGCGAGTACCTGGGCGACCACCGCATGCACGAGGCGGTCACCCGGGTGATGGTGACGAGCTACGACACGGCCCGCGGCGGCCCTTACTTCTTCAAGAGCTGGCGGCCGCCGGAGGCGGACCACGCGGGCCGGGACTGGTGGAACGAGGACGACTACCTGCTCCGGGAGGCGGCGCGCGGCACCTCGGCCGCCCCCACCTACTTCCCGCCCTTCGCCCTCGCCCCGCTCTCGCCCTCGGAGGGGACGAAGTCGCTCGTCGACGGCGGCGTCTTCGCGAACCAGCCCGGCGTGTGCGCGCTGGCCGAGGCCTTCCGCCTCTTCCCGCCGGACGGGCACGACCACCTGGTGGTCTCCGTCGGGACCGGCTACGCGCAGCGCACGCTGCTCTACCCGCAGCTGCGCTGGCGCGGCGCGCTCGCCTGGGCGGGGCCGCTCCTCGAGGTGGTGTTCGACGGGGTGAGCGAGGCCACGGACTACGAGCTCGGCGAGCTCCTGCCCGACGGCGCCTTTCACCGGTTCCAGTCGGACTCGGTGGACATCGCCCTCGACGACGCGAGCCCGGAGGGGATCCAGAAGCTCCTCGCCGCCGGCAACGACCTGGTGGACGCGCACCGGGCCGAGCTCCAGGAGCTGGCCCGCCTGCTGGTCGACCCGGCCGTGCGGGCGCGGCGCGTCGGTCCTCCGGCCCGCCCCACGCCCCGCCTCCAGGTGCCCCGCCCGGCGGCGCCCGCGGCGGTCCCTCCGCTCGCGGCGGCGGCGCGACGCCAGGGAGAGGCGTCCGCGCCGGGCCGCCCCGGCGGGCGCGGCTGATCGGGGGGCGGCGCCGGGGGACGCCGCCAGCGAGCGCCGCCGATGCCCGGTCCGATCCTGGAGCTCGCGGGAGTGACGAAGCGTTACCCGG
>DATKAL010000397.1:0-6823 GCA_035498135.1 Anaeromyxobacter sp. | reverse complement strand
GTGCGGGCGCTGCGCGGAGGCCGCCCGGAGCCTCCGGGCCGGGCGGGGGGAGGAGCTGCCCCCGCTCCGCGCCCTGACGGAGGCCTCCGCGCCGGCCTGGCGCGCCCCGTCGCGAGCCCGCTGGCGGGCGGGGGCCGCCGCGCTCGGGCTCGGCGTGGCGCTGGCGGCAGGGGTGGTCCTGGTGCTGCGACCCGCCCCGGCGCCACCGGGCGAGCGGCTCAAGGGCGCCGGGGTGGGGCTCGCCATGTGGGTGCAGCACGAGGGGGAGGTCCGCCGCGCCGGCCCGGGCGAGGCGGTCGCGCCGGGCGACGCGATCCGGTTCGCGGTCACCACCCCGGTCCCCGCCTACGTCGCCGTGCTGAGCGTCGATCCGCTCGGGCACGCCTCGGTCTACTACCCGGCCGGCCCCCGCGCCGCGCCGGTGGACCCGGGCCGGGAGGTGCCGCTCCCCCTGGGCACGCGGCTCGACGCCACCGTGGGCGAGGAGCGGATCTGGGCGCTCTTCTGCCCGGCCCCGGTGGACCTCGAGCCGCTCCGGGCCGCGCTGGAGGCCGGGCGGGAGGAGCCCGCCCCCCCGGACGGCTGCCGGGTGAGCCCTTGGCGGTTCGTGAAGCGCTAGCGCTCGCGGCCCTCGCGCTCCTCCTGCCGGCGCCCGCCGCCGCGCAGGTGGAGCGCTTCGCCGTGGTGGTGGGGAACGACCTGGGCCAGGCGCCGGACGTCCCCCTCCGCTACGCCGAGACCGACGCCGCCCGGGTGGCGGAGGTGCTCCAGGAGGTGGGCGGGGTCCGCCCCGAGAACCTGGTCCTCCTCCGCGGCCAGGACGCGGGGACGGTGCGCCGCGCCCTCATCGCGGTGAACGACCGGGTGCGGGCGGCGAGCGGGCAGGGGATCCTGCTCGTCTACTACTCCGGCCACGCCGACGCCGGCGCGCTCCACCTCGGCCCGACGTCGCTCGAGCTCGGGGAGCTCGAGCAGCTGGTGCGCGGCTCGGCCGCCGCCTTCCGGCTGCTGGTGCTCGACGCCTGCCGCTCGGGTGCGCTCACCCGGGTGAAGGGCGGGACGCCCATCCCGCCCTTCGACATCCGGATCGACGAGCGGGTGGCGGGGGAGGGGGCGGTGTTCCTCACCTCCAGCTCCGCCTCCGAGGACAGCCAGGAGTCGGACGAGCTCCAGGGGAGCTTCTTCACCCACGCGCTGGTCTCGGGGCTCCTCGGGGCCGCCGACGAGAACGGCGACGGCCAGGTGACCCTCGACGAGGCCTACCGCTACGCCTACGCCGCCACCCTCCGCGCCTCCAGCCGGACGCTGGCCGGTCTCCAGCACCCGACCTTCCAGTACGAGGTGCGGGGGCAGGGGGACCTGGTGCTCGCCACCCTGGAGGCGCGCAGCCCCACCCGCGCCTGGGTCGAGCTGCCCGCCGGGCGGGCCTGGCTGCTCCTCCGGGGCTCGGCCGACGGCCAGGTGGTGGGCGAGGTGGGGGCGGGGGACCGGGTCCGGCGCCTGAGCGTCCGGGCCGGCCGGTACTTCGTGCGGGGGCGCGGGCCGGACGTGCTGCTCGAGGGGACGATCGAGGCGGTCGCCGGGGAGGTGGTGGCGGTGGACGAGCGGCGCCTGGCCCGGACCGCCTACGCCCGCCTGGTGCGCAAGGGGGAGGGGGAGGCGCGCGCCAACCTCTCGCTGGAGCTCGAGGGGCGGGTCCGGGGCGCGCTCCTCAACGGCCAGCGCCCCTGCGCCGGCCTGGCGGCGGGCCTGGCGGTGGCCCTGCGCCCGGTGACGCTCGTCCAGCGGGTGGGCTGGTGCCGGAGCGGCTTCGAGCAGCCCGGTCTCGCCGCCACCACCGATCAGATCGACGTGGAGCTCTCCGTGGTCCACGTCTGGGACCTGCGCGGGCTCTCGATCGACGCCGGGATCACGGTGGGCGCCACGGTGTTCCAGCAGGTCTTCCGCACCGCCGGCGACGCCCCGGCCCGCGCCACCGCCGCGCTCCAGCTCGCGCCCTCGGTGGCGATCTCGCGGGACCTGGGCGACCGCGGCTACCTCTTCCTCTCCGCCGTCGAGGCGGTCTACCTCTTCCGGAGCGAGAGCAGCGCCACCGGGAAGGTCTCGTTCGGCCCGTCCTGGGCGCCCCGGCTGGCCCTCGGGACCGGGATCCGGTTCTGACGGGCGTCCGCGGCCCCGGATCGCCGGGCCGCGCGGGATCGCCCACGACGGCGGCCGCCACCGCCCCCCGGTGGGTCGCGCCCCGCCGAGGCAGGGCGGCTCCCGGGCGGGACGGACAGGCAAGCGGCCGTTCTCTCACCAGGAGGAAACATGCGCCTCGCCAGGACCCTGGCCCTCGCCGCCCTCCCCCTCGCCGCGCTCGCTCAGCAGCTCCCGAACCCGTACGGCCCGGACGTCGGCGTGGAGGCGGCGCGCAAGCTCGCCGACGCGGCCCTGGCCGAGGGGAAGAAGAACGGCTGGAACGTCGCCGCCGCGGTGGTGGACACCCACGGCGAGCTGATCTTCTTCGAGCGGATGGACCAGACGCAGCACGGCAGCACGCAGGTCTCGCAGGACAAGGCGCGCTCCGCGGCCCGCTTCAAGCGGCCCACCAAGGCGTTCGAGGACGGGGTGAAGAGCGGCGCGGGCGTGAACCTGCTCGGGCTCCCGGGGGCGATCCCGCTCGAGGGCGGCGTGCCGATCATCGTCGACGGAAAGATCATCGGCGCGATCGGCGTGAGCGGCGGCACCTCGGCGCAGGACGGCCAGTGCGCGAAGGCCGCCCTGGACACGCTGGGCGGCGCGCCCGCGGCTCACTGATCGGCTGGCCGAGGCCGCCCGACCTCGCCGCCCCGGCCCGGCCTCGCGGGCGGGCCGCGGCGCGTCCGGGCGGCCGCGCCCGCGCGGCGAGCACCCGTCGCCAGGCGCCGAGGCGATCTGCCTCGGCGTGCGGGTGTGTCGGTGTGGGGCGGCGATCGCGCCCGCCTCTTGCATCCCTCCGGCGGAGAGAGCAGCCTCCCCCACCCTGCAGGAGAAGACATGTTCGTTCGCTTGACCTTCGTCATCAGCCTCGCCGCGCTCGCCGCCGGCGCCCGCCCGGCCGCCGCCGAGGAGCTCACCTACGACGGCGCCACCACCATCGGCACCAAGATCATGAAGGAGGCCGCGCCCGCCTTCGAGAAGAAGACCGGCGTGAGGATCTCCAAGATCGGGATGAACGGCGCGGGGAAGGGGCTCAAGGCCGTCCTCGCCGGCGAGGTCTCGATGGCGGGCGTCTCCCGCAGCCTCACCCCGGCCGAGCTGGCGCAGAAGCCGTTCTTCGTGATCGTGGGCTACGACGCGCTGGGCGTGTTCGTGAACGAGAAGAACCCGGTGAAGGTCCTCACCAAGGCCCAGCTCAAGGGCATCTACACCGGGAAGGTGAAGAACTGGAAGGAGGTGGGCGGCCCGAGCATGCCCATCGTCGCCTGCAGCGAGCCGGTGAAGAGCGGGCGCGCCACGGTGGACAGCTTCAAGTCGATGGTCCTCGACGGCGAGGAGTTCGGGCCGGTGAAGGAGCTCGACGACGCCAGCGACTGCGTGAAGCTCGCCGCCCAGGAGGCCGGGGTGGTGGGGCCGGCCAGCATGGCCTACGCGCTGGCGGGCACCCGGGCCCTGCCGCTCGACGGCGTGAAGCCGACCTCCGACGAGGTCCGCGCCGGCAGCTACCTGCTCTCCCGCCCCCTGCTGATGGTCTCGAGGACCAAGCCCGAGGGTGCCCTGAAGCAGTTCTTCGACTACCTGCTCTCGCCCGAGGGCCAGCAGATCGTGGGCCGGAGCTTCGTGCCGGTCCGCTGAACCGTGCTCAGGTGTCGCCGGGTCCGGGGACCGACCCACCCCGGGTCCGGCGCACACCGCACCGTGTGTTGACCTCCGAGGAATGCCCACATGAAGCTTCGTACCCGGATCGTCCTCTCGTTCGCCGCGACGGTGCTCATCGCCGTGGTGGTGGGCGGGCTCGCCTTCTGGGCGGCCGGCGGGATCCGCGCCAGCCTCCAGCAGGTGACCACGGCGCTGCCCCAGCTCCAGGCGGTCGCCGACCTCCGCGACGGGCAGGCCAAGGTGATGCACGCCGCCTACTCCGCCCTCTCGGCCAAGAGCGTCGCCATCCGGCAGCTCGCCGCCGGCCAGGCGCAGCAGGGGCTCGACCAGGTCGACGAGGCCACCAAGCGCTTCGAGGCCCTGCAGCGGGCGGCGGCGGTGGAGTCGCTCTGGAGCGACGCCCGGGGGCCGCTCGGCGAGTGGGCGGCCAAGAGCCAGGACGCGATGCGGGCGCTCGAGGCGCGGGACCAGGCCGCCCTGGGGAGCGACGACGAGGCCAAGGCCGCGGCGCAGCGGGCGGTCTCCACCGCCTTCGCCGCGCTCGAGACCCGCTACTCCTCGTCGGACGCCTCGCTGGTCGACCTGATGACCGCGGTCCACGCCGAGGGCGACCGGGCGAGCGCAGGCGGCGAGCGGACGGCGGCCCGCGCCATGGCGGCCATCGGGCTGGCCGAGGTGCTCGGGGCGGCTCTCGCCACGCTGGTGGCGCTGGCCATCGCCCGCCGCATCGGCCGCAGCCTCGGCACGCTGCAGCAGGAGTCGGAGCGGCTGGCGGGGGCGGTGGCCGCGGGCGAGCTGAACGTCCGCGGCGACCCGGCCGTGGTCGAGCAGGAGTTCCGCGGCATCGTGGGCGGGATGAACGCCACCATGGACGCATTCGCCGGCCCCATCCAGACGACCTCCGACTACTTCGCCCGCCTGGCGCGCGGCGAGGTCCCGCCCCGCCTCGAGGCGGACTACCGCGGGGACTTCCGGGTCATCCGGGAGAACCTCAACCAGGCCATCGACGCGGTCAACGCCCTGGTGGCCGACGCCCTCATGCTCGCGCAGGCGGGCGTGGCCGGGCGGCTCGCCACCCGGGCCGACGCCAGCCGCCACCAGGGGGACTTCCGCCGGATCGTCCAGGGGGTGAACGACACCCTCGACGCGGTGATCGGCCCGCTCACCATCGCCGCCCGGTGCGTCGACGACCTCTCCAAGGGGCGGGTCCCGCCTCGGATCACCGCCCAGTTCCAGGGAGACTTCCACGCCCTGGAGGCCAACCTCAACCAGTGCATCGACGCGGTGAACGCGCTGGTGGAGGACGCCGAGAAGCTGGCGGCGGCCGGGGTGGAGGGGCGCCTCGCCACCCGCGCCGACGCCGCCCGCCACCAGGGCGACTTCCGCAAGATCGTCGAGGGCGTCAACCGGACCCTGGACGCGGTGCTCGGCCCGGTGGGCGTCGCCGCCCGCTACGTGGACGACATCGCCCAGGGCAAGATCCCGCCCAAGATCACCGAGGAGTACCGCGGCGACTTCGCCCCTCTGCGGGACAACCTCAACACCTGCATCGACGCGGTGAACCTGCTCGTGGCCGACACCAAGTCGCTCGCCCAGTCGGCGGTGGCCGGCCTCCTCTGGACCCGCGCCGATGTGTCGGGCCACCGCGGCGAGTTCGCCCGCATCGTCGAGGGCGTGAACGCCACCCTCGACTCGGTCATCGCCCCGGTGGACCAGGCCACCGCCGCCCTCGAGGCCCTCGCCAAGCGGGACCTGCGGGCCCGGGTGGACGGCGACTTCCAGGGCGATCACGCCCGGCTGAAGGAGGCGGTCAACGCCACCGCCGAGGCCCTCCACGAGGCGATGGTGCAGGTGGCCCAGGCGGTCGACCAGGTCTCGTCGGCCGCCACCCAGATCGCCTCCTCCTCGCAGGCGGTGGCCTCGGGGGCCTCCGAGCAGGCCGCCTCGCTCCAGCAGACCACCTCGAGCCTGGAGTCGGTGCTCTCCACCGCCCGGCACTCGGCGGAGAGCGCCTCGCAGGCGAACGGGCTGGCCCAGGAGGCCCGCGCCGCGGCGAGCGACGGCTCGGCGGCGGTGGAGCAGATGCAGGCGGCCATGGGGAAGATCCGGGCCAGCGCCGAGAGCACCTCTCAGATCATCAAGGACATCAACGAGATCGCGTTCCAGACCAACCTGCTCGCCCTCAACGCCGCGGTGGAGGCCGCCCGGGCGGGGGAGGCCGGGCGCGGGTTCGCGGTGGTCGCCGAGGAGGTGCGCAGCCTGGCGCTCCGCGCCAAGGAGGCCGCCACCAAGACCGAGGAGCTGATCCGCGAGTCGGTCCGCCAGGCCGGCCAGGGGGAGACCACCTCCCGCCAGGTGGCCGGGAAGCTGGGGGAGATCGTGGGCGGGATCGGCAAGGTCTCGACCATCGTCTCGGAGATCGCCGCCTCGGTGAAGGAGCAGACGGGCGGGATCGACCAGGTCGACCGCGCGGTGGCGGAGATGGACCGGGTCACCCAGCAGAACGCCGCCAGCGCCGAGGAGTCCTCCTCCGCGGCGAGCGAGCTCTCCAGCCAGGCCGAGGAGCTGGCCGCCATGGTGGGCACGTTCCAGATCTCCCGCACCGCGGAGCGGAGGCGGAACGGCGCCCTGCCCCCCGAGCCCGCCCGCCCCGCCGCGCGGCTCGGCGCGCCCCGGCCGGCGCGGAGCTAGCGAGGCCCGATCGCCCTCCGGGACGGGGCACCGGCCGCCCCGGGGCGGGTGCGCCGGGCGCCGGTTATGCTTCCGGCGATGGCGGCGGAGCTCTGCCAGTACTGCGGCGCGGATCTCGACGAGACCCCTCCCGGCCGGGAGCAGGGCTGGCTCTACGGCGTCGAGTGCAGCGCCTGTCCCCCCGGCCGGCGGCGCTCCCAGGTGCTCGCCCGGCGCGAGCGGGTGGCGGCGCTCTCCTGCCCGGACTGCGGGGCGCTCCTCTCCCCGGCGGAGGAGCACCCGGACGTGCTGG
>DATKAL010000396.1:0-7222 GCA_035498135.1 Anaeromyxobacter sp. | reverse complement strand
TCCAGCACGTAGGAGACGCCGGAGGGGCAGCGCAGGTTGTCCTCCAGCACGCGGAAGGTGCCGGCCGGATCGCGGATCAGGTCGATGCCGGCGACGTGGAGCCGGACGCCGCCGGGCGGCCGCACGCCCCGGAGCTTCGGTTCGTACGCCTTCGCCCCGAGGACCAGGTCGCGGGGGAGGAGCCCCTCGGCCAGGATCCGCTGGTCCCCGTACACGTCGTCGAGGAAGGCCTCGAGCGCCCGGACCCGCTGGGCCAGCCCCCGCTCCAGCCGCGCCCAGTCGTCGGCGGAGATGAGGCGCGGGAGCAGGCAGAAGGGGAAGATCTTCTCGGCGCCCCGGGCGTCGGAGTAGACGGAGAAGGTCACGCCCTGGTTCAGGAGGGAGAGCTCCGCCAGCGCCTGGTGCCGCGCGAACTCGTCGCGCGCCCGGCGCTCCAGGGCCCCCACCGCCCGGGCGAACTCGGGCCGGGGCCCGCCCGGCGCGGCGAAGATCTCGTCGTAGGCGCCGGCGAGCGGGGCGTACCCCTGGAAGAGCGGCTCGCCGGCCAGCGCCGCTCCGCCGGCGGAGGGCTCGGGACGGGCTGCGGGCTCGGGGCGGGCGGCGAGGTCGGGGCTCACGGGGGTCCTCCGGCGAGGGGGGCGCTGCGGGCGCGGACGGCGGCGAGCCGGCGCAGGTCGAGGGTGATGGCGCCGGCGCCGGGCGGCGGCTCGCGCGCGGCGGTCGGGCCGGGGCGGACCACCCGGACCCGCTCGCGGCGGCGGCGCTCCGCCTCCGCGGCGTCGGGGGGCAGCCCGTCGTACGCCCCACCGCCGGGCCGCCAGCCGTGCAGCTCCACGCCGACCCGCTGGCCGGCGAGCTCCCAGTGCAGCACGAGGGGATCGAGCGCGGGCAGCCCGGGGTGGAGGCCGGGGCGCGGGGCGAAGGCGCGCCAGCGGACGCCGGCGAGGTGGCGGCCCGGGCCGTGCGGGTGGAGCGGGACGCGCCAGCCGCCGGCGAGGACCACCCCGGGCCCCTGGCCGGGCGGGTGCGTCACCATCAGCTCGACGCGCTGGGAGGAGGCGTCCACCACCCGGGCGCTGCTCCGCTCCTGCGAGGCCACGTCCCCCACCAGCGGCCAGAACTCGGCCGCGGGGGTGACGGTGAGGGCGGCGCTCCCCAGCTCGACCCGGGCGAGCGGCGCCGGTGGCTCGGAGAGGAGCGCGGCCGTGGCCGGCCCCGGCGCGAGCCCGCTCTCCTGGAGATCGCCGAGGACCGCCCGGAGGTCGTCCGCCAGGAAGCTGGGGAGCGCCAGCTGGTCGTGGAGGGCTGCCCCCCAGTCGGCGAGCGGCTCGTCGTACGGGACGGTGGCGAGCCGGGCGGCCACCGCCCGGAGCAGGGCCCCCACCGCCGCCTGGCGGGGCGCGTCGGGCTGCATGCGCAGCGCCCGCAGCTCCACCACCCCCAGCCGCCCGCGCCCGGGCAGGTGCGGGTTCCACAGCTTCTCGACGTTGAGCTCCGAGCGGTGGGAGTTGCCGGAGGCGTCGACGAGGAGCGGGGCGAGCGTCTCCCAGAGCTCCGCCGGGGTGAGGTGGGCCCCCCGCGACTCGAGCCGCTCGAGCGCCACCGGCAGCTCCTCGAACCGCTCCCGGACGCCCTCGTCCGGGCGCGGGCCCTGCGAGGCGCTCCCCAGGCACTCGCCGGCGAAGGCGTAGGAGAGGGAGGGGTGGTTGGCCAGGTAGCGGACCAGGCGGGGGAGCAGCTGGGGCCGGAGGAGGAACGGGCTCGCCTCGGGCGTGGGGCCGCCGAGGGTGATCTGTCCGCCGCCTCCCGAGTCGGTCTGCTGGCCGTTGTAACGGAAGCGGATGGGCGAGAGCCCGACCTCGGCCGCCGCGCCGTGGACCGCCTCCGACCAGCGGAGGAAGGTCTCCAGCTCCGGCGCCGGGGCCATGTTGATCTCCACCACCCCGGGATCGGGGGTGACGGTGAAGAGCGCCTCGCCGCCGGCGGGCACCGGCCGCGGCGGCCCCCCGGGCCCCGGATCGCCGGCGGGCGCCTCCGCGCCGGCCAGGACCCCGAGGCAGAACCGCGGGCTGGCCTCGCCCGGGAACTGGCGCCCCTCGAGGCGGAGGACCCGGGCCCGCCCGCCGAGCCTTCCGGCCAGGGCCCGCGAGAGGGCGGTGGCCCGGTCGAGCTTGTCCCCACCCTCGGGCTCGAACAGCCAGCAGGGGTCCTGCGAGCGGGCGTCGGTGAAGGTCGGCTCCGCGCCGATCCAGATCGCCAGCCGCCGGCGGGCGAGGGTCGCGTCCTGGGCGGCGAGCTCGGCCCGCAGCGCGCGCTCCACTAGGGCTCCTCCGCGTCCTCGGGGACGGGCATGGGCCGGTCGCCCGGGTACCGCCGCAGGTCGAGGGTGTAGGGCATGTCGGGGTGGGGCGCCACGCGCCGCGGCTGCACCGGCCGCGCGGAGGGGCCCTCGACGGTGAAGCGCTGCGCGCGCCGGGCGGCCGCCTCGAACCGCGTGAGGGGCGGGGTCTGGAAGGCGCGCCCCTCCGGGTGCCAGACGTGGTAGGCGCAGGCCGCGACGGCGCGGCGCGCCCAGCCGTCGAGGAGCTCGAGGCGGAGCGGGTGGTGGATGCCGAGGTGCGGCTGGAGGGCGTGAGGGGGGGCCCAGGCCCGGAACCGGACCCCGCCCACCGCCTCGCCCGCGGCGCCGGTGGGGCGGAGGGGGAGGGCGATCCCGTTCACCAGCACCTCGTGCCGCTCCGGGACGAGCCCCTCCACCCGGACCTCGATCCGCTCCACCGAGGAGTCCACGTACCGGGAGGTGCCGCCCGCGCCGGGCTCCTCCCCCAGCACCGGCCAGGGCTCGAGGGCGTTGCGCACCTCGAGCGAGACCCCGTCGGCGTCGAGCCGCCCGGCCACCGGGCAGCGGAGCTCGAGGAAGGCGCGGTACGGCTCGGGAGGGAGCGCGACCCCGCGCGCCGTCAGGAAGCCGAGGACGTCCTCGAAGTCCCGCCAGAGCCAGGTGGGGAGGAGGAAGCGGTCGTGGAGCTCGGCCCCCCAGCGGACCAGCGGGGCCCGGTAGGGGGCGGCGGCGAGGGCGGCGAGCAGCGCCCGGACGAGGATCGCCTGCGCCGCGGCGAGCCGGGGGTGGGGCGGCATCTCGAAGGCGCGCAGCTCGACGAGCCCCTGGCGCCCGTGGGAGGTCCGCCAGTCGTAGAGCTTGTCGATGGAGATCTCGGCCCGGTGGGTGTTCCCGGTCACGTCCGCGAGCAGGTGGCGGAGGAGCAGGTCGCCCAGCCAGGGCGGAGGAGCCGGCTCGCGCGCGGCGCGGAACGCCTCGGCGAGCGCGATCTCGAGCTCGTAGAGGGCGTCGTGGCGGGCCTCGTCCACCCGCGGCGCCTGGGAGGTCGGGCCGACGAAGAGGCCGGTGAAGAGGAAGGAGAGCGAGGGGTGGTGCTGGCAGAAGGTGACGAGGCCGGCGAGCAGGTCGGGGCGCCGGAGGAGCGGGCTCTCGAGGGGGGTGGGGCCGCCGGCGGTCAGGTGGTGCCCGCCGCCGCTCCCGGCCAGCCGGCCGTCGAGCAGGTAGCGCTCGGCGTGCAGCCCGGCGTGGAGGGCGGCCTGGTAGGCGGTCTCGAGGGCGGCCACGTGGTCCCGGGACGAGCGGCACGGGGGGAGGTTCACCTCGAGCACGCCCGGGTCGGGGGCGACGGTGAGCCGGCGGAGGAGCGGGGAGGGCGGCGGCGGGTACCCCTCGAGCTGGACCTCCACGCCCGCGGCCGCGCCGGCGGCCCCGGCGGCGCGCACCAGCTCGAGGAAGTCCTCGGCGCCGACGACGGGCGGGAGGAAGACGTGGACCCGACCCTCGCGCGCCTCGACGCAGAGCGCGGTCCGGATCGCGGCGCCGGGCGGCGGCCGGGCGGCCGAGGTCAGGCGCGCCTGGGCCGGGTCGGCCTCGGCGCCCCGGCGCGGATCGGGGGAGGGGAGGACCGGCTCGGGGGGCTCGGGCGGCGGGAGTGGGCCGCCGAGGGCGGCGAGGGGCAGGCGCAGGCCGAGCGGCGCGTCGCCGGGGAGGAGGTGGAGGCGTCCCCGCCGGAAGGTCCAGCGCTCGCTCCGCCACCCCGCCCCCTCGCGCGCCACGGGCAGCACGAAGCCGGCCGGGGCGGCGGGATCGCCGGAGAGGATCCGGGCCAGGCGGCGCCGCTCCGCCGGGTCGGCCAGGCCGGCCCGCCTCGCGTCGACCTCGGCCGGCAGCGCGGCCTCGTCCACCAGGAGGCGCCAGGGGTCCTCGTAGGCTGGCTCGGGGGGGACGGGCAGCGCGAGCCCGGCGGCGAGCGCCCGGGCGACCCGCTCGGCGGCCGCGAGGTCGGCCGGCCCGCCCGGCGGCGGGGGCTCCGCGTGGAGCGGCTGGCCGTCCGCCCGGCCGACGATCTCGAGCGCCCAGCGCGGCAGCGCCTCCCCCGGGTACCACTTCCCCTGGCGCCGGAGCAGGACGCCGCCCGGCGCCAGCCGATCGCGGAGCTCCCGGGCCAGCCGGAGCCCCGCCTCCCACTTGGCGGGCCCGAGCGCCTCCCCGTTCCACTCCGGGAGCTCCGGCCCCTCGCGCGCGTTGAAGGTGGGCTCGCCGCCGGTGGTGAGCGCCAGCCCCTGGGCGGTCAGGGCGGCGTCCGCCCGGTCCCCGCCGGCGAGGAGCGCCTCCCAGGCCGGGTCGGGGAACGGCGCCGTGGGCCGCACCTCGTGGCCGAGCCGGCCCACGGTCATCTCGAAGGTCACCGCCTCGGCGGCCACGTCGCTCGTCCCCTCCACCGGCGCCGCCAGGGCGGGGCGGGCGACGCAGGCGAGCGGGAGGTGGCCCTCGCCGCAGAGGAGGCCGCTGGTGGGGTCGAGGCCGATCCAGCCGGCGCCGGGCAGGTAGACCTCCACCCACGCGTGGAGGTCGACGACGTCGCGCCCGATCCCGCGCGGCTCGTCGGGGATCATCCCCTCGTCGGTGAGCTGGATGAGGTACCCGGAGGCGAAGCGCGCGGCGAGCCCGCGGGCGCGGAGGAGCGCCATGAGGAGGACCGCCTGGTCGCGGCAGCTCCCGCGCCCCTGCTCCAGCGTCTCCTCGGGCGTCCAGATCCCGGGCTCCTCGCGGATCACGTAGCGCACCGCCCGGTTCACGGCCTGGTTCGCCGAGACCAGCAGGGGGACGGTGAGCCCGGCGCGGGGCACGGTCTCGAGCAGGCGGGCGAAGCGGCGGCCGGTGCGGAGCGCGGGATCGCCCTGGGTGAGGAAGGGGGAGAGATCGAGGGCCGACTCCGGCGGGTAGTCGAAGGGGAGCTGCGCGCAGCGGTCGTCGAGGAAGAAGTCGAACGGGTTGACCGGGCGGACGTCCACCGCCAGCTCCACCTCGATCCCGAGGGTGGCGAGGCGGGTCCCCTTCCGGAAGGCCACCTGGGCGACGTGGTTCCCGGAGGGGTCCTGCTGCCAGCGGACGGCGGCCTCCCCGGGGAGGCGCAGGGCGTAGCTCTCGACGCGGGCGCGGGCGTGGCTCGCCGGCCGGAGGCGGACCTGGTGCGGGCCGAGCGCGGCGGGGCTCGGGTACCGGTAGATCGTCCGGTGCTGGATGAGGAGGCGCAGGCGTTTCGGCTCGGGCTCGGGGTCCGAGGGGACGTTTGCAAGCTCCCTGCCCCGCGTGCTGCACCGCGGAAGGGCATCCTTTGGGCCCGGTCCGGGCGATGGCCGGGAGGCCGCTGCCCGGATCCCGGGCAGCTCCCGAGGCAGCCTCCGTCGCGGATGGGGCGTGCCTTCCCTACGAAGCCGCCTCGCCGGGCCGCAGCGCCGCCCCCGCCGGCTCGGGCCCCGGCGCGGCCGGCCGGGGCGCGGGCGGGCCGGGAGGGGGCCGGAAGCGGGCGTGGACCTGGAAGGCGAAGGCGTCGAGCGGCTCGGGGTCGATGGGATCGCCGTTGAGCGAGAGCGTGAGGGAGAGGAGCCCCTCCGACTCGCCCGCGTGCACGAGCTGGGTCTCCGCGATCTTGTTGGGCATGCACTCGAGGGGCCCGACCGAGAGGACCGCGTCCACCTCCCGCAGGCGCCAGGCGTGCAGCGACGCCCCGAGGGTGAGGACGGTCTCGCCCTCGAGGGCGTCGCGCAGGTAGGGGTGGGCCGAGCGCACCACGTCCGCGACGGGGGGGCCGTCGGGCCAGCCCAGGACCGGGGCGACGGCCGCGTGGCAGCAGCGCTCGATCCGGCGGCGGACCCAGTCGTCGAGCCGCTCGCCGAGCGTCCGCCGGCGCAGCCGCGCCCCCACCCAGCTCGAGTACTGGAGGAACTCGGTCACGGCCGCCACCCGGGCGCGGAGCCCACGGCGGGCGAGGGCGTCCACCACGAAGCCGTTCGAGAAGGGGACGTTGCGCAGGTAGATCTCGCCCACCACCGCCACCAGCGGCAGGGCGGCGCCGGTGGAGGCGGCGGCGAAGCGCGGGGCCGCCTCGGCGAGCAGCGCGGGGATGCCCCAGAGGCGGCCGGTGATCGCCTCGCGGAGCACCCGGCGGACGGAGAGGTCGCCGGCGGCCTCCCGCTCCACCAGGGCCACCAGCCGGGCCTGGTGGCGGGCGTGGAGCGTGTCGGCGGCGCCGGGCCGGGCCTCGCGCGGGCGCAGGTCGTGGTGCATGTCCCGCAGCAGATCGGTGGCGCACGCGCCGGCGAGGACGATCGCCCCCAGGCCGGGCGGGATCCCCTGGAAGTAGTCGCCGAACGGCGGCGACCAGATCGACACGCGCTCGCCGAGGCCGAGCCGGTCCAGGACCAGCTGGTGGACCTCCTTGTACGCGCCGAAGCGGCAGGGCCCGTCGGTGCCGGGCATGAAGAAGGCGAAGCGCCCTCCCCGGCCCCGGGGCTGCTCGAGCCGCTCGAGCAGGCTCCCCAGGGTGAGGATCATGGGGAGGCACTCCTTGCCCGAGGTGTGGCGCCGGCCAGCGGCGAGCGCGGACGGACCGGGCTCGGGCAGGAGCTCGGCGCGGGTGCCGACGCCGCGGAGCGCGCCCGCCAGCACCTCGCTGGCAGGCCCCATCGAGGGGACCAGCACCTGGTCGCCCGAGGCGATCAGGTCGCGGATCCCGCGGCTGTGGACGGTGAGGCGGTCCGCGGGTCGGGGGGGGCGGCGGCGCCCGCCGCCGAGGTGCTCCCGGGCGCAGTGCAGGAAGGCCTCGACCCGGGTCTTGGTGCCGGCGTCGCCGGAGTGGCCGTCGGTCTCGATCACCGC
>DATKAL010000395.1:0-4595 GCA_035498135.1 Anaeromyxobacter sp. | reverse complement strand
CCTGGTCCCCACCGCCGCCGATGGGGTGCTCTCCCAGCTCCAGGCCTTCGACCGGGTCCTCCGGGGCGCGGGCACGCGGATCGCCCTCTCCGCACCCCGGGTGGACCTGGAGCACGTCGAGCGCGAGCCCTCCTCGCTCTTCGTCGACGTGGGCGCCGCCCTCCGCCGGCCGGACGCCGGCACGGGGCGCCCCGGGGACCGGGTGCCGAGCCTCAAGACGCTCCACCGCGACGCCTTTGCCCCGGCGAGGCGCGAGGCGGCCGTCTTCCGGGACGCCCACCCGGTCTCGCGCGCCGCCTGGCTCGACCGGGCCGCGGCGTCCTCGAGCGTGCCGCCCGGCTGGCGCGAGGAGGAGCTCCTCGATCCGGAGCGGGCCGGGGCGCTCCTCGCGCCCGGGAAGCTCGGGCCGGCCGACGGGCTGCTCCCGGGGGGCGAGCCGTTCCCCGCCGTGCCGGGGCTCACCCCGGAGCGCCCCATCTCCGCCTCGGGCCTCGCCGACCTGCTCGCCTGCCCGCGCTACTTCCTCTACCGGCGCGTCCTCGGCTGGGACGATCCCGCCGAGGCGCCCTCGCTCTCCGAGCTCGACCCGCTCACCTACGGCGGCCTCTTCCACGCGGCGATGGAGGAGTTCTACCGCGGCCACGGGAAGGCCTTCGTCGCCGGGGAGGGCGCGCTCGACCGGTGGCAGGCGCTGGCCGACGAGCTGGCCTCGCGGCGCTTCGGCGAGCTCCTCTCCGAGTACCCGCTGGTGGGCGCCGGGATCCGGGAGAAGGAGCGGCTGCGGCTGCGGGACGACGTCCGCTCCTTCCTCTCCTACGACTTCCAGCCGGGCCGGCAGCGGACGTTCGTGGACGTCGAGCGCCCGTTCGGCGTCCCCGAGCCGGTCCCGCTGGCCCTGGGCGATCGGACCCTCTGGGTGCGCGGCTACATCGATCGGCTCGACGTCGAGGACGGGTACACGCTGGTCCGCGACCTCAAGACCGGCCGCTCGCACCCGCGCCTGGGCGACGAGGCCGGGCCCACGCCCGGGCGCGACCTGCAGCTCGCCCTCTACGGCATCGTCACCGGGAAGCTCGCCCGGGGCTGGGGCCTGCCGGGGAAGGTCCGCGTCGCCTACGCCTACGCGGGCGACCGCGGGCACCGCGAGCGTGGCTTCCGCGAGGACTACGCCCTGCTCGAGGCGAGCGGCCTCGAGTGGCTGACGCTCGCCGCGCGGATCCTCGCCGAGCGGGCCTTCGTCTCGACGCCCGAGCCGGGGGACTGCACGTACTGCTCCTTCCGCGCCCTCTGCGGCGCGCAGATCCCGGCCCGGGCGGCCGCCGGCCTCCGCGGGCGGAAGGGCGTCCTGGGCGCCTTCCGCCAGCTCAAGTCCGGGCCGGAGGAGGTGGGATGAGCGATCGCCCGCGCGCCCCGGACCAGGAGGCCCGCGACGCGGCCGTCCGCGAGCGCGCCCGGAACGTCCTGGTGGACGCCGGGGCCGGCACGGGCAAGACCACCCTCCTCGTCGACCGGCTCGTGGACCTGGTCGCGCCGGCGGACGACGGTCCGGCCCTGCCCCTCACCCGGCTCGCGGCCATCACCTTCACGCGGAAGGCGGCCGGGGAGCTGCGGCTCCGGATCCGCGAGCGGCTCCTCGGCGAGCTGGCGCGCGACGATCTCACCCCGGAGCGCCGGCGCCGCCTCGGCGAGGCGAGTGCGGCGCTCGACACCGCGCACCTCGGGACCATCCACGGCTTCGCCGACCGGCTCCTCCGGATGCGGCCGGTCGAGGCGCGCCTCAGCCCCTCCTACCAGGTGGTCGAGGACGGCGAGGAGCTGTTCCAGGAGACGTTCTCGGTGCTGCTGCACGCGGTCCAGGCCGGGACGCTGGCCGCCGAGCTGGCCGGCGCCTGCGAGGAGGCGCTGGCCCGCGAGGCGGAGCGGACCCTGCTCGACGCGCTCCGCGCCGGGATCCGACCCGAGTCCCGCGAGACCGAGTGGACCACCTACCACGGCCTCGACGCCCTCCTCTCCGGCTTCCTCCGGAGCCGGGACGTGCCCCCGCCCGCCCCGGCCCTGCCTCGGTTCCAGCTGGCCGACGTCCGGGCGCGGCTGGTGGAGTTCCGCGCCCTCGCCGGCGGCTCGCACGGCGACGGCGTCGGCTCGGCCTGGATCCGGAACACCCTCCGCCGCATCGAGTCGCTGGCGGGGGAGGACGACCCGGTCGTCCTCTTCCGCGAGGTCGGCGCCATCCTCCGTGCCGAGCCGCGCGGAAGGAGCGCCCAGAAGGGCGTCGGCTTCCTGGACGACCCGGCCGGCTGGAGCCTCTGGAAGGCCTGGAACGGAGACGACGGCCGGGGGGCGCTCCGCACCGGCGCCCTCCGCGACGACC
Source organism: Anaeromyxobacter sp. (assembly GCA_035498135.1). Lineage (GTDB taxonomy): Bacteria > Myxococcota > Myxococcia > Myxococcales > Anaeromyxobacteraceae > Anaeromyxobacter. The sequence goes on along the minus strand of DATKAL010000395.1, from coordinate 2,224 downwards.
TCTGCCGGCCCCTTCACCGCTGGATGGCCCACCGCCTGGTGCGCACCTTCCCGGTGGTCCTGGCGATGTACGAGCGGGTGAAGATCCGCCATCGCGCCCTCGACCAGGTGGACCTGCTCCTCCGCCTGCGGGACCTGCTCGCCACCCGGCCCGACGTCCGCGCCGACTACCGGCGGCTCTTCGACCACGTGCTCGTCGACGAGTTCCAGGACACCGATCCGCTCCAGGCGGAGATCGTCCTCTACCTCTGCGAGGCGCCGCCCGCCGCGGCGCGCTGGCAAGACGTGCGCCTCGCACCCGGCAAGCTCACGCTGGTCGGGGATCCGAAGCAGTCGATCTACCGCTTCCGCCGCGCCGACATCGCGGTCTACGACGCGGTCCGCCGGATCGTGCAGGCCGGGCCGTTCCTGCCGGTCTCCCTCACCACCAGCTTCCGCAGCGAGCCGGCGCTGGTCCGCTGGCTGAACGATCGGTTCGACCGCGTCCTCGGCGCCGCGGCCGGCGGAGCGCCCGCCTTCGACCCGGCGGAGGGGAGGGTGGCGAACGTCCACCTCGAGCCCGGCCGCCCCGGGAGCCGGGCCTCCTCGGTGGTCCACCTCCCCTTCGGCGAGGAGGGGGCGACCGCCGAGGCGCACCGGGCGCTCGAGGGGACGGCCCTCGCCACCTGGCTCCGCGCCGCGGTGGGCGGGGGGAAGCTCCCGATCGTCGATCCGATCGACCGGCGGACCCGCCCGGCGACCCATGGCGACGTGGCCGTGCTCGCCGCCTCCACCTGGCACCTCGACCTCCTGTTCTCCGAGCTCGACCGGCTCGGCGTCCCGTACTCGGCCCGGGGCGGGACGCTCTTCCTCGAGGACCCGCTCCACCGGCAGTTCCTGCTCGGCCTGCGCGCGGTCGCCGATCGCGACGACGGCGTCGCCCAGGCCGCCCTCCTCCGCCCGCCGTTCTTCGCCCTCGACCTCTCGGACCTGGCCCGGGCCCGCGCGGCGCCCGAGGACTCGACCGACACCGGGGTGAGGCGCGCGCGCGCCGCCCTGGCGCTCGTCCAGCGGCTGCGGCGCGACCGCGCCTCCCGCCCGCCGGGGGCCACCGCCCGGGACCTCCTCGAGGAGACCGCCTTCGGCCGCGCGGCGGCGCTCGGCCCGAACGGCGCGCAGCGCCTGGCCCGCCTCCGCGAGCTCTGCCTCGAGCTCGAGCGGGTCGCGGCCGCGGAGGGGCTCGACTACGACGGGGCCACCGCCCGGCTGCGGGCCTGGATCGAGGAGCCCATCGGCCTCGACCCACCGCGCCCGGTGGGGAGCGAGGCGGTCCAGGTCCTCACCATCCACCAGTCGAAGGGGCTCGAGTTCCCGGTGGTGATCCTCTGGGACGGCCGCGCCAGCTGGGTGCCGCGCGCCGGGGCGGCGCCCTGGACGATGGACCGCGACGGGGAGCGGTGGGCGGTCGACCTGGACGGCCTGGAGTGGAGCGAGCCAGCGGGCGCGGACATCCTCGGCCGCGAGCAGCGGTACCTGGCCGCCGAGCGGCGCCGGGTGGTGTACGTGGCCGCCACCCGGGCGCGGGACGTGCTGGTCCTCCCCCTCGCCGGCGCGGCGAGCGAGAAGCAGATCGCCGGGGCGCTCGCCGCCGAGGCGCCGGCGGGCACGTTCGAGGTCCTCGAGCGGTACGATCCCGAGCGCCTCCCCGGGTGGGCGGAGGGGATCGAGGCGCCTGCGCGCCGCGCGCCGAGGATCGACGCCGGCCTCGCCGCGGCGGTGGGCACGGCCTGGTCGGCCGCGGTCGCCGAGGCCGCCCGGCCCAGGTTCGCTCCGGCCGCGGTGAGCGCCGAGGCCCACGCGGCGCTCCTCGCGCCGGAGGGCGAGGCCGGCGAGCGGCGCAAGCACCGGCCCGGGCGCCACGGCCGCGTCTTCGGCGACGCGGTCCATCACGCCATCGGGCTCGTGCTCCGCCAGCCGGGGCTCGCCGCCCGGGACGCGGTCGCCCGCGCGGCGAGGGAGCTGGGGCTCGCGGAGCGGCACGCCGAGGCGATCGAGGACGTCGAGCGCGCCCTGGCCGCCCTGGCGGGGGCCGGGCTCCGCCGGGCGCCGGGGCCGACGCTCCAGCTCGAGTACCCGATCGCCACCGCCCGGGAGGGGAGGCTCCACTCCGGCTACGTCGACCTGCTCTCGGCCTCGGACGGCCTCCTCGAGGTGGTCGACTTCAAGACCGACCAGCCGCCGGTGGG
>DATKAL010000394.1:0-3708 GCA_035498135.1 Anaeromyxobacter sp. | reverse complement strand
CTCGGTGGGGAGCGAGCCAGGGGGAGGCGGGGTCCTCCGGGGAGAGGTCGCCGCGGTAGAGCGCCACCGCCTCGCTCCAGCGCGCCGGCCCGCCCTCCGCCACCGCCCGCTCGAAGGCCTCCACGTCCACCCAGACGTCGGGCCGGAGCCGGAGCTCGCCGCGCGAGATGTCCACCCAGCGGCCGCCCAGGACCTGCCTCAGGTCGTACAGGGCGCGGTGGAGGTTGTTGGCGGCGCTGGCGGCGTCCTTGTCCGGCCAGAGGGACTCGAGCACCCGCTCGCGGACGACGGCGCGCCCGGGCGAGAGGGCCACGAGCTTGAGGAGGTCGGCCGGCCGGCGGCGGCGCCAGGCCGCCTCGGGGATGGGGACGTCCTCCCGGACCACCTCGAACCGGCCCAGGAGGTGGAGCCGGAGCCGAGGAGGCGCGGGGAATCCCTCCGCACCAGTTCTGTGGAACTGGGACCCCAGTGAACGCCCTCCCCCTCGTTCGATCGGAGGGCAGGATAGCAGAGAAGTGCTGCCCCCGGCCCGTCCCACGCCTACACTTCAGCGCGCGTGCGCTATCGCCTCCGCCTCCCCGAGCCCCACTCGCACCTCTTCGAGGTGGAGGCGATCGTCGAGCGGCCGGGCGCCGAGCTCGAGCTGCGCTTCCCGGTCTGGACCCCGGGCAGCTACCTGGTCCGGGAATTCGCCCGGCACGTCGAGGGGCTCGGCGCCGCCGACGGCGAGGGGCGGCCCCTCCCCACGACGCGCCTCGACAAGCACCGGCTCCGGGTCGCCGCCGGGGGGGCGGCGCGGGCGGTGGTCCGCTTCCGGGTCTACTCCAACGAGCTGACCGTCCGCACCTGCCACCTGGACGGGACCCACGGCTACCTGAACGGCGCGGCGGTCTTCCCCTACGTGCCCGGCAGGGAGGGGGAGCGGCACGAGCTCGAGATCGAGCCGCCCGAGGGCTGGAAGGTGGCGACCGCCCTGGAGGGGGGGCCGGTCCGCTTCACGGCGCGCGACTACGACGAGCTGGCCGACTCGCCCGTGGAGCTCGGGCGCCACCGGGTCCACGCGTTCACCGCCCTGGGGAAGCCGCACCAGGTGGCGATCTGGGGGCGCGGGCACCTCGACGAGGGGCGCCTGGTGGAGGACGCGCGGCGGATCGTGGAGACCACCGGCGCCCTGATGGGCGGGCTCCCCTACGACCGCTACCTGTTCATCGTCCATCTCACCGAGAAGCGGCGCGGCGGGCTCGAGCACGCGCGCTCGACCACCCTGAACGTCGCCCGGACCGCGTTCTTTCCCCGGGACGCCTACGAGGAGACGCTCGGCCTCCTGGCGCACGAGCACTTCCACGTCTGGAACGTGAAGAAGCTCCGGCCGGCCGCCCTGGTCCCCTACGACTACGGGCGCGAGCAGTACACCCGGCTCCTCTGGTGGTTCGAGGGCGTGACGAGCTACTACGAACGGCTCCTCCTCGTGCGGGCCGGGCTGGTCGAGCCCTCCCGCTACCTGCGCGCCCTCGGCCAGGCGCTCACCGCGCTCGAGCGGACGCCGGGCGCGCGCAAGCTGAGCCTCGAGGAGGCGAGCTTCCTCGCCTGGGTGAAGCACTACCGCCCGGACGAGAACTCCCCCAACAGCGCCGTCTCCTACTACCTGAAGGGCGAGCTGGTGGCGCTCGCCCTCGACCTCCGGCTCCGGCGCGCCGGCCACTCGCTCGACGCGCTCCTCCGGACGCTCGTCGCCCGCCACGCCGTGGGGGGCCTGCCGGAGGACGGCGTGGAGCGGGCCGCCGGTGAGCTGCTCGGGGAGGAGGCGGCCCGGGGCTTCTTCGACCGGTACGTGCGCGGGGTGGAGCCACTGGCGCTCGACCTCGCGACGGTCGGGGTGCGGCTCGGGCGGCGGGCCGCGGCCGGGCTCGAGGACAAGGGCGGGACGCCGCCCAAGTCGGACGAGGGCCGGCCGGCCTCGGGCTGGCTCGGGGCGGAGCTCGCCCCGGGGGCGCGGCTCGTGGTGCAGGCGGTGCGGGAGGGGAGCCCCGCCTGGCGGGCCGGGCTGTACGCCGAGGACGAGCTCGTGGCCGAGGATGGGTTCCGGGTGGACCGGGCCGGGCTGTGGGACCGGCTCTGCCAGGAGGGGCCCGGCGGCCGGCTGGCGCTCACCGTCTTCCGCCGCGACGAGCTGGTGCAGGTGGAGGTGCCGCTCGCGCCCGCGCCCGAGGACACGGTGTGGCTCGAGCCCGATCCGGAGTCGCCGCCCGAGGCGCGGGCCGCGTTCGAGGGCTGGTGCGGAGCGCGCTGGCCCGCTCCCCGGTGACGGTCTATATACCTGCGCCATGGACCTCGACCCCGCCATCCAGGCCTCCCGCCGCGCCCGCCTCTTCGAGGAGATGGAGAAGCGGGGCGGCGGCGTGATGGTGCTCCCGGCCGCCGAGGAGCGGCTCCGGAACGCCGACGCCGAGTACCTGTTCCGCCAGGACTCCGACTACGCCTGGGCGATCGGCCTGGACGAGCCCTCCGGCTGCGCGGTGCTCTCGGCGCGGCGGGGGGAGCGCAAGCTGGTGCTCTTCGTCCGGCCCCGCGACCGGGAGAAGGAGATCTGGACCGGGCGGCGGGCCGGAGTGGAGGGGGCGAAGGAGCGCTACCGGGCCGACGAGGCGTTCGTGCTCGCCGAGATGGAGGGGCGGCTGCCGGAGCTGGTCGAGGGGGCGCCCACCCTCTGGTTCCGGATCGGCGCCGAGCCGGCCTGGGACGCGCGGCTCGCCCGGATCCTGGGGGAGCTGCGGAACGGGGCGCGGACCGGGAAGCGTCCCCCCGAGGCGATCGCCGACCCGGGGCGGATCCTGCACGAGCTCCGGCTGGTGAAGGGGCCGGACGAGATCGCCCGGCTCCGGCGGGCCGCCGAGATCACCGCCGAGGCGCACATGGCGGCGATGCGCGACGGCTGGTCGGGGCGGCGCGAGTACCAGGTCCAGTCGGAGATCGAGTACGCGTTCCGCCGGCGGGGCGGCTCCGGCCCCGGGTACGGGACGATCGTCGCCGGCGGGGCGAACTCCACCATCCTGCACTACCGGGCGGGCGACGCGGTGCTGAAGGACGGGGACGTCTGCCTGGTGGACGCCGGCGCCGAGTACCAGTGGTACACCGCCGACGTGAGCCGGACCTTCCCGGTCTCGGGCGAGTTCACCAAGCCCCAGCGCGAGCTCTACGACCTCTGCCTGGCGGTGCAGAAGGAGGCGATCGCGGCCGTCCGGCCGGGCGCCACCGTGGACGGGATCCACGAGCAGGTGATCCGGCGGCTCACCGAGGGCTTCGTCGCCCTCGGGCTCCTCGCCGGGAACGTGGACGAGCGGATCGCCGACAAGGCCTACCGGAAGTACTACATGCACCGGACCAGCCACTGGCTCGGCATGGACGTGCACGACGTGGGCGACTACTTCGTGGAGGGAAGGTCGCGCACCCTCGTGCCCGGGATGGTGCTCACCGTCGAGCCGGGGATCTACGTCCCCGAGGACGACGAGTCCGCGCCGAAGGGGATGCGCGGCGTCGGGATCCGGATCGAGGACGACATCCTCGTCGGCGAGGACGGGCCGGTGAACCTCACCGAGGCGGTGCCCAAGGAGGTGACGGAGATCGAGGCGGTCTGCGTCCGGTAGCCCGCGGCGCCGGGTCGTCTGGCGGTCGCGGCGCGCTCTCCGCGTGGTATTCGCCTCTCCCCGT
>DATKAL010000393.1:0-3357 GCA_035498135.1 Anaeromyxobacter sp. | reverse complement strand
GGCGATGAAGGCTCGCGCAGGCGCGCCCACGGCGGGAGGCCTTGCCACCCATCCCGGCCCCTGGCCGGGAGGGCGAACCCGGGGTCCCTAGCCCACGCGCTTCTCGGCCATTTCCCAGTTCACGTTCTTGAAGAAGGCGTCGACGTACTTGGCCCGCTCGGTGGCCAGGTAGTCGCGCATGAAGGCGTGCTCCCATCCGTCCATCACCAGCACCGGCTTGAAGCCGACCGGCACGTTGTCCTGGTGGAGCTGGACGAAGTGGTTCGAGAGCCAGCCGGTGGCGGGATCCTGGAAGAGCATCGCCCAGCCCACGCCCGGCATGGTGGCCACCGCCCGGAAGTCGGCCAGCCAGGTGTCGTACTTCCCGAAGGACTCCTCGATGGCCTTGCGGAGCTTGGAGCCCGCCGGCGGCTCCGCCTGGGCGCCGCCGGTGAGGTTCTCGAAGTAGTACTCGTGGTTCACCATGCCCGAGTACTCGAAGCCGAGCCGCCGGGTGAGCTCGGCGTAGACCGGATCGGCCCCCGCCGCCTTGCCCTCGCTGCAGAGGGCGAAGAGCCGCTCGGTGAGCGCGTTGCAGCGCTTCACGTACCCTTCGTAGAGCTTGAGGTGCTCCTCGAGCTGCTTGTCGGAGATCCCGGTGAGCCCCCTCACCTTCGAGTAGTCGCGTGGGGCGTACTTCTTCGCGTCTGCCATGGTTCCCTCCTCCGTGGGCCGGTCGGCCGCGTCGAGTCGAGCGATCGCTGGTGCGGTGCTCCCGACTTAGGGGCGAGTCGCGCGGGTGTCAAGACGCCGGACGGGCGCGTCTTTGCTAAGGTGCGCGCCGTGTCCGCCCACCGCAAGCCGCGCCGGCGCCGCTCCCGCGTCCTCACCGCCGCCGTGCTGGCGCTCGCCGCCGCGGGCGCGGGGGCGGTGGCGCTCTGGCTCGGCCTCCCCGATCCTGGCTCGCTCGGGCGCGACATTCCGCGCACCACCGCCCTGATCGAGCAGCGGCGGGCCGAGGCCCGGGAGAAGCGGCGCCCCTTCCACCCGCGCCAGACCTGGGTGCCCCTGGAGCGCGTCTCGCCGCGGCTGATCGACGCGGTGGTCCTCTCCGAGGACTCCGGCTTCTGGTCCCACGCCGGGGTCGACTGGGAGGCGACGCGCCTCGCCGCCCGCGAGGACCTCGCCCGGGGCCGCTACGCCCGGGGCGCCTCCACCATCACCCAGCAGCTGGCCAAGAACCTCTGGCTGGGGACCGGCAAGAGCCTGTGGCGGAAGGCGAAGGAGGCGGTCCTCGCCCTGAAGCTCGAGCGCCGGCTGTCCAAGCGGCGGATCCTCGGCCTCTACCTCAACGTGGCGGAGTGGGGCGAGGGGGTGTTCGGGATCGAGGCGGGATCGCGCGCCCACTTCGGCACCGCCGCGGCCGACCTCACCACGGCGCAGGCGGTGGTGCTCGCCTCGATGCTCCCCGCCCCGCGCCGCGTCGACCTGGGCCACCCGTCCACCTGGCTCGCCCGCCGGGCCCGCCGGCTGCTCGACCGGATGCGCGCCGTCGGCCGCCTGTCGCCGGAGGAGCACCTGCACGCCAGCGCCGAGCTGGAGCGGATCCTGGCCGGCCCGGCCCCGCTCGACGACCGCGAGGAGCCGCCGGAGGAGGAGCCGCCCGCCGCCTCCGTCCCTCAGAACGGAGGGAGCGGCACCGCCGGGCAGGAGGCGGGATCCGCCGCGGAGGAGGGCGGCGACCCGCACGAGTAGTCGGCGTGGTCGAGCACGTAGACCAGGCACGCGGAGGCGTCCCAGCACTGGCGGAAGCCGTCCGAGGCGCCGCCCGTGGTGGTGAACCCCACCTGCGCCCGCCCTCGCCCCGGCCGGATCGAAGGAGGCCTGGACCACCAGGAGGTCGTCCGCGGCGTTGCGGAAGGCGCGGTCAGGGCGCGGCCGCGCCGCGCCGGCCGCGGAACCACTCCAGGGTGCGGGCCAGCCCGTCGGCCAGGGTCACCTCTGGGCGCCAGCCGATGGCGGCCGCGGCCGCGGAGGGATCGACGCAGGAGCGCCGCTGCTCCCCGAGCCGCGCCTCGGCGTGGACCGCGGCGACCGCGGAGCCGGCCGCCCGGGCGAGGTGCGCGTGGACCGCGTTCACGTCGGTCTCGATCCCGGTGCCGACGTTGAGCGGCCCGTCGAACCGCCGCTCCGCGGCGAGCAGGTTGGCCCGGGCCACGTCGCCCGCGAACACGTAGTCGCGGGTCTGCCCGCCGTCCCCGTAGATGGTGCAGGTCTTCCCCTCGAGCAGCCGCCCGCAGAAGATCGCCACCACCCCCGCCTCGCCGTGCGGGTCCTGGCGCGGGCCGTAGACGTTGGCGTAGCGCAGGGCGGCGAAGGGGATCCCGAAGCAGGCCCGGTACACGCCCAGGTAGAGCTCGCCCGCCGCCTTGGCCGCGCCGTAGTGGGAGACGGGGCGCTGCGGGTGCCGCTCGGGCGTGGGGATCACCCCGGTGTCCCCGTAGGTGGCGCCGCCGGAGGAGGCGAAGAGGACGTGCTCCACCGACCCGGCCTGCACCGCCGCCTGCATCAGGTTGAGCAGGCCGCCCAGGTTCACGTCCGCGTCGTGGCGCGGGTCGGCCATCGACCGCCGCACGTCGATCTGCGCCGCCTGGTGGCAGACCACCTGCGGACGCTCCTTCAGGAGCGCCTCGACCGCCGCCGCGCCGCGCACGTCGACCGGGTAGAAGCGCGCCCCGGCGGGCACGTTCTCGCGCTTGCCGGTGGAGAGGTCGTCGAGGACCGCCACGTCCCACCCGGCGGCGAGGAAGAGGTCGGCGATGGTCGAGCCAATGAAGCCCGCCCCGCCGGTGATCAGGATCCGCTTCGCCATGCGCTCCCCCGCGGCCTACACCCGCTCCCGGAACCAGGCGATGGTCCGCTGCATCCCCTCGTCGAAGCCCACCCGCGGCGTCCACCCCAGCACCTGCTGGGCACGCGAGATGTCGGGGCGGCGGACTCGCGGGTCGTCCTCGGGCAGGGGCCGGTGCTCGATGGGCACGTCGCGCCCCACCAGCCGCTGCACCGCCCGGGCGAACTCCAGGATCGTGAGCTCGTGCGGGTTTCCGATGTTGACCGGCTCCTGGTAGCCGGAGTGGAGGAGCCGCCAGATCCCCTCCACGTTGTCGTCGACGTAGCAGAAGCTCCGGGTCTGGGCGCCGTCGCCGAAGATGGTGATGGGGTGGCCGCGCAGGGCCTGGGCGACGAAGGCCGGCACCACCCGGCCGTCGTCGAGCCGCATCCGGGGGCCGTAGGTGTTGAAGATGCGGGCGATCCGGACGTCCACCTGCTCGTAGCGCCGGTAGGCCATGGTGATGGCCTCGGCGAACCGCTTGGCCT
>DATKAL010000392.1:0-6426 GCA_035498135.1 Anaeromyxobacter sp. | reverse complement strand
CGGACCGGGCGGGAACTCGATGGGCTTCTTGATGATCGCGTCGAGCTGGAACCCGTACTCGAGCAGGAAGGAGACCCCGATGGCGGTGATCAGCGCGGTCAGCCGGGCCCGGTGGCGCAGCGGCCGGTAGGCGAACCGCTCGATCACGTAGCCCACCGCGCCGCAGATCAGCATCGACGCCAGGGTGATGAGCGAGGCCCGCCCCAGGGTCGCCTGCTCCGAGGTCACGGTGCCGGCCAGGTAGTACCCGGCGAAGGCCCCGACCATGTAGACGTCACCGTGGGCGAAGTTGATGAGCTTCAGGACGCCGTACACCATCGTGTAGCCCAGGGCGACCAGGGCGTAGATGGTGCCGACCGAAAGCCCGTTGATGAGGTGCTGGAGGAACTCGGTCACGGGGGCTCGCTGGGAAAAAAGGCCGCCGAGTATGGACGGGGGAGGGGCCGGACTTCAACCCCTCCCCCTGTCTCCTGTCTCGACGACTTCCTGCGATTACGGATTGACGGTGGTCACGTACTTCTGGGCGTTCTTCTCGATGCCCAGCACCACCGCCGACTTGACCGCGTTGTGATCGGCGTCGAGGGTGATGACGCCGGTGACGCCCGGGAAGTCCTTGGTCTGCTCGATCGCGTCACGGATGGACGGACCGGTGAGATCCTTGGCCCGGCCGATGGCGTCGATCGCGACCTTGGCGGCGTCGTAGCCCAGCGCGGCGAGCGCGTCCGGCACGGAGCCGTAGGCGTCCTTGTACTTCTTCACGAAGTCCTGGATGACCGGGGCCTGGTTCTCGGTCGAGTAGTGGTTGGAGAAGAACGAGCCGTCGAGCGCGCCCTGGGCGATCTCGTAGAGCTTGGCCGAGTCCCAGCCGTCGCCGCCCGCCAGCGGAACCTTGATGCCGAGCTCGCGCGCCTGGCGGCCGATGAGGGCCACGTCGGTGTAGTAGCCGGGCACGTAGATCATCTCGGGCTTCTTGCCCTTGATGGCGGTGAGCTGGGCCTTGAAGTCCTGGTCGCCGGCCTTGTAGCTCTGGTCGCTCACGATCTTGCCGCCCAGCTCCTGGAACTTCTTGGAGAAGAAGTCCGCCAGGCCGACGGAGTAGTCGTTGCCCACGTCGCGGAGGATGGCGACGTTCTTGATCTTGAGGTTCTCGGTGGCGAACTTCGCCATCACCGTGCCCTGGAAGGGATCGATGAAGCAGACGCGGAACACGTAGGCGCGGGTCTTGTCGCCGTCCTTGGTGACGCGCGGGTTGGTCGAGGCGGAGGAGATCTCCGGGACCTTGTTCGACTCGGCGATGGGGGCGATGGCGAGCGAGCGGCTCGAGGCCACCTCGCCGAGGATCACGGCCACCTTGTCCTGGACGATGAGGCGGGTCGCGGCCAGCGCGGCCTCCTCGGGCTTGCCCTGGTCGTCGTAGGTCTTGAGGTCGATCTGCTTGCCCTTCACGCCGCCCTTGGCGTTCGCCTCGGCGATCGCGAGCTTGATGCCCTTGTCGGTGGAGTCGCCGAAGGTCGCCTGCTCACCGGTGAGCGAGGCGACGTGGCCGAGCAGGATCTTGTCGCTGGCAGCGGGGGCCGCGGGCGCGGGGGCGGCCGGGGCGGCAGGAGCTTCCTTCTGCTGACAGCTCGCCGCGATGAGGGCGAGGGCGGTGAGCGCCACGGTGCGCGTGAGTCGCATGAGTCCTCCGTCTCCGAAGAAGAAGTGAACGGTGTCGGCTGAGAACGGCCAATAACACACCCCGGCACGCTGCGGTGTCAACGTATTCCGGAGTGGCTGCAAGGTAGCAGAGGGGCGCTCGTCCCCGTCCAGATCCGGACCTGCCTCGCGGGCCGATCCTCCCCGCGCGGGGCGGCGGTGGCGGGGCCGCGGGCACCCCCCGCGGCGCCCCCCGGCTCGGCGCCCTGCGTCAGGGCCCGTCCAGCTCCCAGTAGAACCGCTTGTTGTCCTTCCCCTTGTTGTCGAACCTCGCGATCCGCGCCCGCCCGATCTCCCGGGTCGAGTGCACGTGGGTCCCCCCGCACGCCTGGGCGTCGAACCCCGCGATCTCCACGATCCGGACCTTCCCGTCGACCACCGGCGGCAGGACGTTGAGGGTGCGGACCAGCTCGGGCCGGGCCCGGAACTCCGCCTCGGAGATCACCGCCGCGCCGACGGCGAGGTCCCGCGCCAGCACCTCGTTCACCCACCCCTCGAGCTCCGGGAGCCGCTCGCGGCCGAAGGCGGGGAGCCGGAAGTCGATGCGGGAGCGATCCGGGCCGAGCTGCACGCCGGTGATCACGCCGTCCAGCCGCTCGCGGGCCACGGTGTTCACCACGTGCATGAGGCCGTGGTGGCGCATGAGCGCCTGGCGGTACGGCCAGTCGAGCGCGCCCCGCGCCGCCGCGCCGGCCGGGAGATCGCGGCCGAGGCGGTGCCAGATCCTCCCCGCCTCGTCCTCCCGCACCTCGGTCACCGGGATCGCCTCGCCGGCCACCTCCAGCGTGCCGCGGTCGGGCGGCTGGCCGCCCCCGCCGGGGAAGAAAGCGCTGCGATCGAGGGCGCACCAGCCCTCGGCGCTGGCGACGACGGCGGCGTCGAACTCGCGGAGGTAGGGGTCGTCCAGGTAGAGCCGGGTGGTCATCGCGCTCCTCGCCGGGGAGGGAGCCGGCCTTGCGGCCGGCGGGCGGGGCCAGCCTACCGCAGCCCGGGGCGGGCGCGAGCGGGCACCCCGGCCGGCGCCGCCTCCGCCTCCAGGAGGCGCCGCTTCCGCTCCACCCCCCACCGGTAGCCGCCCAGCTCTCCCCCGCCGCGCACCACCCGGTGGCAGGGCACGAGGAGCGCCACCCGGTTGGCGGCGCACGCCCGGGCGACGGCCCGCGCCGCCCGGGGGGCGGCCACCGCCCTCGCCACGGCCGCGTAGCTGCGGGTCTCGCCGAAGGGGATCTGCCGGAGCGCGCTCCAGACCCGGAGCTGGAAGGCGGTGCCCCGCAGATCGAGCGGGAGCTCCTCCCCCGGCGCGCCCTCCAGGCGGCCCACCACCGCCCGGGTCCAGCGAGCCACGCCGGGGTCGTCGCGCTCGAGGCCGGCCCGGGGGAACTCGCCGCGCAGCTCGTGCTCCAGCGCGGCGTCGGAGTCGCCCAGGGCTACCGAGCAGACGCCGCGGCCGGTGGCGGCCACCAGCAGGCGCCCCAGCCCGGTCCCCACGATCCCGAAGCGGATCGCCTCCCGCTCCCCGCCCTTCCGGTAGGCCGCCGGGGTCATCCCCAGCCCGGCCCTGGCGCTCTCGTACAGTCCCCGGCTCGAGCCGTAGCCGGCGCCGTAGCCGGCCGACCCGACCGGCTCGCCGCGCCGCACCAGCCCCTTGAAGCGCGCCAGCCGGCGCGCATCCTGGAAGGCGCGCGGCGAGACCCCGAGCACGCGGCGGAAGGTGCGCTGCAGGTGCGAGGGGCTCAGGCCGACCTCGGCAGCCAGGGCGGGGAGGGTGACCCGCTCCTCCGGACGCTCCTCGAGGAAGGCGGCCGCCCGCGCCACGGCGCGCTCGGCGGCGAGCCGGGAGGCCGGGCCGCAGCGGGCGCAGGGGCGGAACCCGCCGCGCTCGGCCTCGGCGGGGGAGGGAAAGAAGGTCACGTTCTCGCGCCGCGGGCGGCGCGAGGGGCAGGAGGGGCGGCAGTAGATCCCGGTGGTGCGGACCGCGTAGACGAAGGCGCCGTCGGCGCTCCGGTCGCGGCGGAGGACGGCGCGCCAGGCGGCCTGGTCGCTGCGGGATCTTTCGGGGGCGAGGGTCATGCGGGACCTGTAGCGGACCGGGCGCGGGGGCGGCCATCCGGATCTTGCGCCGGAACCCGGCGGGCGGCGCGGCGGAATTGGGGCGCAAGATCCGGATGGAGCGCGGCCGGGCGCTCCGCTATTCCCGCACTCCGGGGTGCCGAGCGCGCCCCGCTTCCCGGGGGCGACATGGGCAGCCGCGACGCGATGGAGCTCCTGATCCTCTCCGCGGTCTGGGGGGCCTCCTTCCTCTTCATGCGGATCGCCGCCCCCGAGCTCGGGCCCATCCCGCTGATCGCGCTGCGCGTGGGGATCGCCGCGGCGCTGCTCCTCCCCCTGCTGGCGCTCCGGGGCGGGCTGGCCGAGCTCCGGCGCCGGCCCTGGCCGCTCCTCGTGGTGGGGGCGATCAACTCGGCGCTGCCCTTCTGCCTGCTCGCCTACGCCACGCTCTCGGTCACCGCCGGCCTGGCCTCGATCCTGAACGCCACCTCCCCGCTCTGGGGCGGCCTGGTCGCCCACGTCTGGCTGCGCGACCGGCTCACGCGGAGCCGGGCGCTGGGGCTCCTCGTCGGCTTCGCCGGGGTGGCCTTCCTGTTCTGGGGAAGGGCGTCGTTCAGGCCGGGCGGCGCGGGGCTCGCGGTGCTCGCGGCCCTGGCGGCGACGCTCTCCTACGGGGTGGCGGCGAGCACCACCCGGCGCCACCTGCGCCGCGTCGATCCGCTGGCGGTGGCCGCGGGGAGCCAGCTCGGCGCCGCCCTGCTCCTCCTCCCCCTCGCCGTCCTGACCTGGCCGGCCGGCCCGGTGACCCCCCGGGCCTGGGAGGCGGTGGCGGGCCTGGCGGTGGCCTGCACCGCCTTCGCCTACGTCCTCTACTTCCGCCTGATCGCGAGCGTCGGGCCGGCCCGCGCCATCGCCGTGACCTTCCTCATCCCGCCCTTCGCGGTGGCCTGGGGGGCGCTCTTCCTCGGCGAGCCGGTGACCGGGCGGATGGTGGCGGGGGCGGCCATCGTGCTCGTCGGCACCGCCCTGGCGACCGGGACGGTGACCGTCCCCGGCCTCGATGCTACGCTGGGCGCTCCCTCCGCCGGTGGAGAGCGACCATGAAGAGCGCCGTCCTCGGCCACGCGCCCGCCCCGTCCGCCTCCTGCCGGACCGAGCTGACCGGGACGTGACCCACCGGCGGGCCACCCTCGAGGCGCTCGCGGCCATCGCGCTCTGGAGCAGCCTGGCGGTGCTGGGGCTCAAGCTCCGGCACCTGCCGCCCTTCCTGCTGGTGGGCTGCGCGCTCCTCCTCGGGGCGCTGGTGGGCGTGCGCCACCTGAGCCTCCGCGGGCTTCGGCCGGCGGTGCTCCTCCTCGGGGTCTATGGCCTCTTCGCCTACCACTTCTGCCTCTTCCTGGCCCTGCGGCTCGCGCCGCCGGTGGAGGCGAACCTGATCAACTACCTGTGGCCCCTCCTGATCGTGGTGCTGAGCCCGCTGTTCGTCGCGGGCGCCGCCCTCCGGCCCCGCCACGTGCTGGGAGCGGCGCTCGGGTTCGCCGGAGCCGGCCTCCTCGTCACCGGGGGCAAGCTCGGCTTCTCCGCCGCCGCCGCCCCCGGCTACCTGCTCGCCTTCGCCGCCGCGGTGATCTGGTCGACCTACTCCCTCCTCACCCGGCGGATCGGCGCCTTCCCGACCTCCGCCGTCGCCGCCTTCTGCCTGATCTCGGGCCTGCTCGCCCTCCTCTGCCACGCCGTCTTCGAGCCGGCCCGGGCGCTCGCCCCGGCCGACCTCCCCTACCTCCTGCTCATCGGCCTCGGGCCGATGGGGGCGGCCTTCTATCTCTGGGACCGGGCCATGAAGCACGGCGACCCGCGCACCGTCGGGACGCTCGCCTACCTCACGCCGCTCCTCTCGACGATGCTGATCGCGGTCTCGGGGGAGGGGCGCCTCGGGCCCACCAGCGTCGCCGCCACCGGCATCATCGTCGGCGGGGCGGTGGTGGGGACCTGGAGCATCCGAGGGCGGGAGGGGGCGGCCTCCTAGCCCGGAGCCACCCGCGCCAGCATCGCCTGCACCTCGTCGAGCGTCGGGGCATAGGCGCCGGAGCGCTCGCAGACCACCGCGGCGGTGGCGGCGGCGAACGCCACCTGGGCCTCGGGCGCCGCGGCGGGCGCCAGGAGGAGGCTGGCGATCCAGCCGCCCATGCTGGCGTCGCCGGCCCCCACCGTGTCGACCACCCGGACCGGGAAGGCGGGCTGGAAGACCTCGCGCCCGGGGGTGAGGAGCCGCATGCCCGCCGGGCCGTGGGTGAGGAGGATGGCGGCGCGGGGGGCGAGGGCCCGCAGCTCCTGGAGGGCGGCGGCCGGCGGCAGGCCGGGGAAGAGCCCGGCCAGGTCCTCGTCCGACACCTTGATCAGGTCGGCGATCCTCGCCATCCGCTCCAGGGTGGGCCGGTAGCCCTCCTGCATCAGGGTCCGGTAGTTCGGGTCGTAGGAGACGCGGCGGCCAGCGGCGTGCACGCGCTCCGCCAGGGCGACGAGGCGCCCGGCGAGCGGCGGGCGCGCCAGGCTGATGGAGCCGAAGTGGACGATCTCGGCCGCCTCGAGCCAGCCGGCGGGGAGGGCGTCGAGATCGAGGTGCAGGTCGGCGCTGTCGTCGCCCACGAAGAAGTAGCTGGGAGGGTCCTTGGACCAGACCAT
>DATKAL010000391.1:0-8789 GCA_035498135.1 Anaeromyxobacter sp. | reverse complement strand
GGACCGCGGCTGCGGCATCCCCGAGGAGAAGCTGGAGGAGGTCCAGCGACCCTTCGTGACCACCAAGACCCACGGCACCGGCCTGGGGTTGGTGATCGTGCGGCGCACCGCCGGGGTCCACCGCGCCAGCTTCGGGCTCTCGCGCCGGGAGGGCGGCGGGACGGTGGCCACCCTCCGCTTCCCGCTCCGGCGGCTCGCTCCGGTGGCCTCCGAGGTCGCGCCGTGAGCCACGAGGGGCCGATCCTGGTGGTGGACGACGACCCCGGGACCCGCCGGGTGGCCCGGGCGAACCTGTCGCTCGAAGGGTTCGACGTGCTGGTGGCCTCGTCGGGGGCCGAGGCGATGGAGCGGCTGGCCGAGGGCGATCCGCTCGCCCTGGTGACCGACCTCAAGATGCCGGACCAGGACGGCATCGCCCTGATGGAGCGGGTGCACGCCGAGCGCCCCTGGCTCCCCGTGATCCTGGTGACCGCGCACGCCACCGTGGAGACCGCGGTCCAGGCCCTCCGGCGTGGCGCCCACCACTACCTGTCCAAGCCGGTCCACTGGGACGAGCTGGCCCTCTTGCTCCGCCAGGCGGTCGCCCAGGAGCGGGCCCGGCGCGACCTGGAGCGGGTCCGGGGGGAGCTCGACCGGGCGGCGGGCTTCGAGGAGCTGGTGGGCGACTCGCCCGCCATGGTGGAGGTCTTCCGGGTGGTGCAGCAGGTGGCGGACGCGGACGCCACCGTCCTCCTGCGGGGCGAGACCGGCACCGGGAAGGAGCTGGTGGCGCGGGCGCTCCACCGCCGCTCCGGGCGGCGCGATCAGCCGTTCGTCGCCCTGAACTGCACCGCCGTGCCCCGGGAGCTGATGGAGTCGGAGTTCTTCGGCCACGAGAAGGGGGCCTTCACCGGCGCCACCGCTCGCCGGCAGGGGCGCTTCCAGCAGGCGGATCGCGGCACCCTCTTCCTCGACGAGGTGGGGGACCTGGACCTCGCCATCCAGGCCAAGCTCCTGCGCGTCCTCCAGGAGCGCGAGGTCACCCGGGTCGGATCGAACCGGGCGGAGAGCGTGGACGTCCGGGTGGTGGCGGCCACCAACCGGGACCTCGAGGCGCAGGTGAAGGAAGGCCGCTTCCGCGACGACCTCTACTACCGGCTGAACGTGATCCCGCTCCGCCTCCCGCCGCTGCGCGAGCGCGCCGGCGACCTCCCCGCCCTGCTCGATCACTTCGTCCGCTCCTTCGCCGACCGGTACGGGCGGCCGGTGCCGCTGCCGCCGCCCGAGGTGCTGGCGGCGGCCCGCACCTACCCCTGGCCGGGGAACGTCCGCGAGCTCCGCAACGTGTGCGAGCGGGCCGCGCTCATGGGCTGGGACGCGGTCGCCCCGCTGCTCGGGCAGCCGCTCGCGCCCGGGCCGGCGCTCGCCTCGGCCGCCGAGCTCTCCCTCCCGCTCCTCGACGCTCGCGCCCGGCTCATCGAGCGCTTCGAGCGCGAGTACCTGACCCGCCTGCTCAAGGAGCACAAGGGGAAGATCGGGGAGGTGGCCCACGCCGCCGGGATCGCCGAGCGGAACCTGTACGAGAAGATGAAGGCGTACGGCCTCTCGCGCGACGACTACCGCTGAGCCGGGGCCTCGCGCCCCCTCCTGCCCGGGTGAGCCTCCCGGTCGCGGACGCCCGCATCCGGCGATCGGATTGGCCCATCCGATCCGCCGCTCCTCCCCTGCCCGCCTGGACGCGCCAAGCCCGCGTTTCGCCGCGGGCCGCCGCGGACCCCGCCTGGCCCCCGGCTTGCTCTGCCCTCCTCGGCCTTCCACCGGGAGGAACCATGAGCCCCCGTCTCGCCCTGGCGCTCCGCGCCGCCGCCGCGCTGGCGCTCGCCGCCCCGCTCCCCGCCTCGGCCGGCCCGGCGGCCCGCGGGCGCGGCCACCTGGACGTGAAGGGGGAGCAGGACTGCGCCGCCTGCCACCGGACCGACACCCCGGAGGTGTTCGCCGCCTGGGAGGCCTCTCCCCATGGGCTCGCCCTGGTGAAGTGCGTCGTCTGCCACGGCTCGACCGGCAAGGACTTCCGGGCGCGCCCCGACGCCAGCCGCTGCCGCGGGTGCCACGCCGCCCTGGTGGAGTCGCTCCCGGCCCGCGCCGGGAGGGACTGCTTCGCCTGCCACGCGCCGCACTCCCTCGCCTCCAACCCGCACCGCTGACCGAGGACGCCATGAGCCCCATGAACCGCCGCGACTTCCTCAAGGCCTCCGCCGCCGCCTCGGCCCTCATCGCCCTCGGCTCGCGCGCCCAGGCGGCGCCCGCCGACCCGCCCGGCCTGGCCTGGACCAAGAGCGTCTGCCGCTACTGCGGCACCGGCTGCGGCCTCTACGTCGGCACCCGGGACGGGAAGGTGGTCTCGGTGAAGGGGGACGCCGACGACCACAACGCCGGGTTCCTCTGCCTGAAGGGGTTCCTCCTTCCCCAGATCATGCAGGCGCCCGACCGGCTCACCCGCCCCCTGGTGCGCAAGGGCGGTCGCCTCGTGCCGGTGAGCTGGGAGGAGGCCATGACGCTCGTGGCCGCCCGCTTCCGGGCCGCCATCGACCGGCGCGGACCGGACGCGGTCGGCTTCTACGGCTCCGGGCAGGGGCTCACCGAGGAGACCTACGCCGCCAACAAGCTCTTCAAGGCCGGGATCCGGACCAACAACGTCGACGGCAACCCCCGCCTCTGCATGGCCTCGGCGGTGGCCGGCTACGTCACCACCTACGGCAAGGACGAGCCGATGGGGTGCTACGAGGACATCGACCACGCCGACGTCATGCTCCTCGTGGGCTCGAACGCCGCCGAGGCGCACCCCATCCTCTTCCGGCGAATGGTGAAGCGGAAGCAGACCGGGAAGGACGTGAAGATCGTGGTGCTGGATCCGCGGCGCACCGCCACCAGCCGGGTCGCCGACCTCCACCTCTCCTTCACCCCGGGCACCGACCTCGCCATCCTCAACGCCATGGCCCACGTCCTCCTCGTCGAGGGGCTGGTGGACGAGGCCTTCGTCGCCCGGCACGTCGCCTTCGGCGAGGGGACGGAGGCCGGCAAGGCCCTGCCCGACTACAGGGCTTTCCTCGCCGACTACACCCCGGAGCGGGCGGCGGCGATCTCCGGGGCGCGCGCCGAGGACATCGTCACCGCGGCCCGCTGGTTCGGCGAGCGGGGGCGCACCGCCATGTCGATGTGGACCATGGGGCTGAACCAGCGCACCAGGGGGGTGTGGGCCAACAACCTGGTCCACAACCTCCACCTCCTCACCGGCAAGATCGGCCTGCCGGGGTCCACGCCCTTCTCGCTCACCGGCCAGCCGAACGCCTGCGGCGGCGTGCGCGACGGCGGCGCCCTCTCGCACACCCTCCCCTACGGCCGCCTGGTGGCCAACGAGAAGCACCGGGCGGAGATGGAGAAGCTCTGGAACGTGCCTGCCGGCACGCTCGCCCCCAAGCCCGGCCTGGCCACGATCGACATGTTCCGGGCCCTGGAGGAGGGCGAGCTGGAGGCCCTCTGGATCATGTGCACCAACCCGGCCCAGAGCCTCCCCAACGCCGACCGCTACCGGAAGGCGCTGCGCCGCGAGGGGGCCTTCGTGGTGGTCACCGAGGCCTTCCATCCGACCCGCACCAGCGAGCTCGCCGACGTGGTGCTGCCGGCGGCGCTCTGGGCGGAGAAGGAGGGCGTCTACGGCTGCGGCGAGCGACGCTACCAGCTCCTCGAGCGGTCGGTGAAGCCGCTCGGCGAGGCTCGCCCCGACCTCGAGATCCTCTGCGACCTCGCCCGGCGGCTCGGCCACGGCGCCCTCCTCCCCTGGCGGTCGGCCGACGAGGTCTGGGACGAGCTCCGCGAGGTGTCGCGCGGGACCGCCTACGACTTCCACGGCATGACCCGCGCGCGGCTCCGCGGGGCCCATGGCCTCCTCTGGCCGCTCCCGGTGGAGGGCCACCCGGGGACCGCCCGGCGCTACGTCCGGGGCGAGGACCCGCTCGTCCCCGCCGACGCGCCCGATCGGATCCTCTTCTACGGGCGGCCGGACAAGCGGGCGGTGGTCTGGCTCCGGCCGCACAAGGCGCCGGAGGAGGTGGTCGACGCCGAGTACCCGCTCTGGTTCACCACCGGCCGGGTCATCGAGCACTGGCACACCGGCACCATGACCCGCAACTGCAAGGAGCTGCGCCAGGCGAACTACGAGTCGGTCGCCGAGCTCCACCCGGAGGACGCGGCCGCCCTGGGCGTGGCCTCCGGGGACCGGGTGCGGGTCACCTCGCGCCGCGGCAGCGAGGTCTTCAAGGCCCGGGTGGTGGACGGGGCGCGCAAGGGGCTGGTGTTCGTGCACATGCACGACCCGGAGCACATGTGCAACCGGCTCACCATCGACGCGGTGGACCCGGTCTCCCGCCAGCCGGAGTTCAAGATCTGCGCGGTGAAGGTGGGCAAGGCATGACCACCGTCGCCGGCGTGATCTTCCTCACCGCCCCCCACGCCGGGCCGCGCGTGGCGGTCCGGCTCGCCCACGAGGCGGGGCTCACCCTGGCGGGCGGCGACGGGGAGTCCCGGATCGCCGCCGTCTGGGAGGCGCCCGACGGCGTGACCCTGGAGACCCTCGCCCAGCGGCTCCTGGCGGGCGATCCGGAGCTCCTCGGCGTCTACCCGACCTTCGTGGGCGAGGACCAGGAGCCCTGAGCGTGGACGGGCCGGGCGCCTTCCTCCGCCCGGTGGTCACCGACCGCTGCGTGGGCTGCGGCCTCTGCGTGCACCGCTGCCGGGCCGAGGGGCCGGCGATCGGGGTCGAGCCGCGGAGGAGCGCATGACCGGGGGGCCCTGGACCCGCCGGCCCTGACGCCCCACCCGGGAAGCTTCGGATGCGCGGATCCGATGCCGGCGCCGCCCATCCGATCCCGCCGGTGCGCGCTCCCGCACGCCGGGCTCGTCGCCCCCTGTCGACGCGGGGTTGGGCGAACGGCCCGCCGGCGCCGGGCTGGCGCGGCCCTTGCGAAAGGATGGGGCAACCCTCGAGGCCCCTCATGACGAAGAGCCGCGGCATGTCCCTCCTCCCCGTCCCGATGGCGCTGGCCGCCGTCAGCGCCGGCCTCGCGCTTGGCATCGGGGGCTACGCCTTCCACTACGCCAAGGGGTCCTCCTACCTCGGCAACGACCCGGCCACCTGCGCCAACTGCCACGTGATGGTCAGCCACTACGCCGGCTGGCAGGCCGCGCCCCACCACCTGGTCGCCACCTGCAACGACTGCCACACGCCGGCTGGCCCGATCTCGAAGTACGTGGTGAAGGCGATGAACGGCTACCACCACTCGATGGCCTTCACCCTGGGAGGCTACCCGGACGTGATCCGGGCCCGGCCGGAGAGCAGCGCGGTGGTCGAGGGCAACTGCCGCCGCTGCCACGCCGACCTGGTCGACAACATCTCCCACGGCGGCGACGTCTCCTGCATCCGCTGCCACGCCTCGGTCGGCCACCTCCGCTGACCCTCGCCCTCACGCCGCACCGCCCAAGAAGGAGCACCTCATGTCCGCCGAAAGCCAGCCCCAGACCAAGCGCGGGCTCCTCATCGCCCTCGTCGCCGGCGTCTTCGCCCTCGTGGCGGTCGGCGTCGCCGCGCTGCTCGTCAACATCGCCGAGCGCAAGCAGGAGGCGAAGCACGCCTACGTGAAGCTCGTCGAGGTGGGCGAGAACGACGTCGACCCGGCGAGGTGGGGCACCAACTGGCCGCGGGAGTTCGACGGCTACAAGCGCACCGCCGAGCCGACCAGCACCAAGTACGGCGGCGCGGCGGGGGCGAGCGAGGCGCAACCGGCGCCGGAGAAGGCGGTCCGCGACCCGTGGCTCAAGCGGATCTTC
Organism: Anaeromyxobacter sp.; assembly: GCA_035498135.1. Taxonomy (GTDB): domain Bacteria; phylum Myxococcota; class Myxococcia; order Myxococcales; family Anaeromyxobacteraceae; genus Anaeromyxobacter. The sequence goes on along the minus strand of DATKAL010000391.1, from coordinate 2,927 downwards.
GCCGGCTACCTGTTCGCGGTCGACTACCGCGACCGGCGCGGCCACGCCTACATGCTCTTCGACCAGGAGACCACCAAGCGAAACGTGCCGGCCGAGGCGAAGCAGTCGGGCAACTGCCTGCACTGCCACGGCTCGATCATGCCGCTCTACAAGAAGCTGGGGAAGGAGGCCGCCCCGCAGGCCTCCGAGGCGGACCAGATCCAGGCCGGCCTGGTGAAGGTGAGCGAGCTCGGCTACTGGGAGGCCCACAAGCAGCTCGAGCAGCTCACCGGCGGCAAGGTCCACCCGGTCGCCTGCGTCGACTGCCACGAGCCGCAGTCCATGGAGGTGCGGGTCACCCGCCCGGCCTTCATCACCGGCCTCCAGAAGCTCGCCGCCTCGAGCGCCGACGTCCCCCACCTCCCGAGCGTCGAGCGCTGGCGCAAGGGCGACAAGGCGCGGCCCTACGACCCGAACCTGGACGGCAGCCGGCAGGAGAAGCGCTCCTACGTCTGCGGCCAGTGCCACGTCGAGTACTTCTGCGGCAAGGGCCAGACCATCTTCTTCCCCTGGGCCGAGGGGCTCAAGGTCGAGGACATGGAGCGCGTCTACGACGCCCTGGAGATCAAGGGGAAGCGCTTCAAGGACTGGACCCACGCCGAGACCGGCATGGAGCTCCTCAAGGCCCAGCACCCCGAGTTCGAGATGTGGAGCCAGGGCATCCACGCCCGCAGCGGCGTCTCCTGCGCCGACTGCCACATGCCCTACAAGCGCGAGGGGGCGCAGAAGATCTCCGAGCACTGGGTGCGCAGCCCGCTGCTCTCCCCGAACCGGTCCTGCGCCGGGTGCCACCCGTACGGCGACGACGAGATCAAGGCCCGCGTGCTCGCCATCCAGGATCGGCACTTCGCCCTGCTCACCCGGGCGGGCGAGGCGGCGGTGGCGATGATCGACGCCATCGTGGCGGTGCGGAAGCCGTACGACGACAAGGCTCGCGAGGCGGCGACCGCCAAGGCGAGGGAGACGCTGGAGAAGCAGGAGGCCTGGCAGAAGGCCCCCAAGGAGGAGCAGGCGAAGAAGCTCGACGCCGAGGTGAAGGCCAGCCTCCTCGCCGCCTGGCGCGAGGTGGTGGAGAAGACCCCGGCCATCAAGGAGCTCGAGGAGCTGCAGCGCGCCGCGCAGTGGCGCCTCGACCTGGTGGCGGCCGAGAACTCGATGGGCTTCCACGCCCCCCAGGAGATGGCCCGCATCCTGGGCGAGTCGATCGACCTGTCGCGCCAGGCCCAGGTGAAGGCCGCCCTGCTCGGCGCCGGCGCCCTGACGATGGCCCCGACCGCCCCGCCCGCCGTGGTCCCGGCCGCCCTGACCCCGAAGAAGGCCCGCTAGGCGGCCTCCGACCGCCCGCTCCGGCCGCGCGCCGGGGCGGGCGGTTGCCGTTCGCGGGCTGGCGGCCCATGATCGGGCCATGGCCATCCGCGTCGTCCGGCTGGGCTCGCCGCGCGCCCGCGGCGAGGGGCTGCGCATCGGGACCGTCCGCCACCCGCCCCGCGGCGTGCCGCGGGCGCGGCTCGCCGCCGACGACTGGTACGACGTCTGGCTCCCCGCCCTGGCACCGTCCGCTCCGCTGGTGAAGCAGGCCCGCGCGGCGGCCACCGACCGGGGCTGGGCCCTCTTCCGCCGGCGCTACCGGGCCGAGATGAAGGCCCCCGACGCCCGCCACCTGCTCGCGCTCCTGGCAGCGCTCTCGCACCAGGCCGAGCTGGCGGTCGGCTGCTTCTGCGAGGACGAGGTGCGCTGCCACCGCTCCGTCCTGAAGGAGCTGCTCCGCGAGGAGGGGGCGGCGCTCCGCGAGGGGGCCGGCTAGGCCATGGCCGGCACCGGACGGCGGCCCGCCCCCTCCCCGGCGGCCCTGCTCCTGCTCGCCGCCTGCGGCACCGTCTCGGTCACCCCGGCCCGCTCCGGCGTGACGACTCCGCCGCGCCCCCGGGGCTGCTCCGTCGAGTTCCTCCGCGCGCCGCCCGCGCGCCCGCACGACGCCCTCGCCGAGCTGTACACGTACTACAGCCGGATGGTGGAGCCGGAGGAGGTCCTGCGGGAGAAGGCGTGCGAGGTCGGCGCCGACGCGGTGATCGTGACGCTGGACTTCGTGGTGGCCACCGACCGGACCCCCGACCGCAAGCTCATCGCCGGCACCGCCATCAAGTACCGCCAGACCGCTCCACCCACCGCGCTCCCGGAGTGAGGGCGCGGGCCGCCGCCGGGTTGAGCAGGCGCCGGGCCTGGGCAATACTGCGGGCCCGTGCCCGAGATCCGCGCCGCCCAGCTGAAGGAGGATCTCCTCGCGCTCTCGGAGCTGGGGAGCGAGCTCGCGAGCCGGGTGCTCGCCGACCTCGCCCCCGCGACCCTCCGCCGGATCGTCCTCGCCACCCGCGTGGACTGGCTCCCGGCCGAGCTCAACGTGGAGCTGGCGCACGTCGGGGAGCGGGTGCTGGGCGAGGACGGGCTCCGAACCTGGGGACGCGCCTCGGTGCTGCGCTCGATGGGCACCTCGCTCCTCCAGCCCATCCTCGAGGGAGCGGTCCGGCTCTTCGGGCTCTCGCCCCCCGCGATCTTCCGGACGGTGCCCTCGGCCTACCGGGCGGCCTACCGGAACTGCGGGGAGATGGTGGTGACCGGCGGCGAGCCCGACGCGCGGATCGTCACCCTCCAGGGGCTGCCGGCGCCGCTCCAGGACCACGCCTTCCTGGTCGCGATCGAGGGCGCCCTGGAGGGCGTGTTCGACACCTGCCGGGTCGAGGGCGCCGTCCGGCTGGTCTCCCCGATCGGCGAGCGCGTCGAGTTCAGGGCCAGCTGGCGCCCCCGGTGAGCGTCGGGCCCCGGCGGAGGCACGCCGGAGGCGTCACCGCACGAATTCGAGCAGCGCCTTCTCGAACGCGGGGAACGCCTCC